>CAINBK010000028.1:0-29167 GCA_903846615.1 uncultured Bacteroidota bacterium | reverse complement strand
GCCACAGGTACTGTCAGTGGATCCGCATAATGAGCCAATCCGTAATTACGTTTTTGCGCTTCTTCCGGATGGCTAACATGCCATTCAAATTCATCTCTGAAATGACGGATCGCAGCAGCCACTGGCCATGCAGCCGCATCACCTAACGGACAAATGGTATTCCCCTCTATCTTACGCTGGATATCCCAGAGCAAGTCGATATCACTGGAACGTCCCTTACCTGTCTCTATATTCCAAAGAATTTTTTCCATCCAGCCAGTACCTTCTCTGCAAGGCGAACATTGTCCACAACTTTCATGTCTGTAAAATCTTGCAAGCGTATAGGTATGACGAACCACACACTGACTGTCATCCATTACAATAAAACCTCCGGAACCCATCATAGATCCAGAAGCAAATCCTCCGTCAGCCAAACTCTCATAGTTCATCATACGCGTTTCGCCCTTGGCTGTTTTCAACAATAAATTGGCAGGGAGAATAGGAACGGAAGAACCGCCTGGAATACAGGCTTTCAGTTTTTTCCCTTGCGGTATGCCACCACAATATTCATCACTATAAATAAACTCTTCCACCGAAATGGTCATATCGATTTCGTATACCCCAGGTTTGTTGATATTGCCGCAAGCAGAAATGAGTTTGGTACCTGTAGATTTTCCAATTCCGATTTTTGCATACTCCTCACCGCCCTCATTAATGATGGGTACTAACGCAGCAATAGTTTCCACGTTGTTGACTACAGTAGGACAACCCCACAATCCCTTTACAGCTGGGAAGGGAGGCTTAATGCGTGGATTACCCCGCTTACCCTCCAATGATTCTAGCAATGCTGTTTCCTCACCACAGATGTAAGCACCGGCTCCACGTTGTACATATATTTCACAATCAAACCCACTGCCCAAAATATTTTTTCCTAACCATCCATGCTGACGCGCTTCATCAATAGCCTGCTCGAGAATATGAGTGATCCAGGCATACTCTCCACGGATATAGATATAAGATCTGTTTGAGCCCAATGCATAAGAGGAGGTAATCATTCCCTCAAGCAATAAATGAGGGATGAACTCCATCAGATAACGATCCTTGAAAGTACCAGGCTCTGATTCATCCGCATTGACCACCAAATAACGAGGCACTCCCTCCGGTTTAGCCAAAAAACTCCATTTCATACCGGTAGGGAAACCCGCACCACCACGACCACGTAGTCCACTTTTTTTAACCTCTTCGGTTACTTGATCTGGTGAAAGGGTTTTAAGCGCTTTCTCTACACTACGATAGCCCCCCTCTCTTCTATAAACCTCATAAGAGCGGATATTCTCGACGTGTGCTTTTTCTAATAATAATTTTCTTCCCATTCTTTAATTCAGTTTAGTGCAGCTGATTTAGCATAACAGGATTCAATCAGCGCATCAATTTTTTCTTTGGTCAAATGCTCTTTATAATGTTCCCCCAATTGCAACATGGGCGCGTAACCACAGGCCCCTAAACATTCTACCGTTTTCAAGGTAAACTGACCATCTGCTGTTGTTTCACCTGGACGAATCCCCAACCGCACATAGATATATTCAACAATGGATTCACTGCCATTGAGCATACAAGGACCCGTTTGACAAACTTCCAGCAAATGCTTTCCAACCGGAGAAAGATTGAACATGGAATAAAAAGAAGCCACCTCATACACTTCGATCGGCTTTAATTGCAGCAACGATGCCACATAATCCATTACATCAGTACTCAGCCAGCCCCCGAATGTGTCTTGGGCTAAATGCAAAACAGGAATAAGGGCGCTTTTCTCACGTCCTTCCGGATAACGACTAACTAGTCGTTGAACTTCCTGTAACTGCTCGCTTGTAAAACTTACTTTCATCTTTATACTTTAAGCGTCCATTTCTCCTGCAATCAAATTCAAACTACTCATAGTCATAATCGCATCACTCAGCATTGAGTCTTTGACCAATTCTTCATAGGCCTGGTAATAAATAAAACAGGGACGGCGAAAATGTAATCGATAGGGCGAACGACCACCGTCACTGATCAAATAAAATCCTAACTCACCATTCCCCGCTTCAATAGAGTGATATACCTCCCCAACAGGAATTTCCGTTTCACCCATGATAATTTTAAAATGATAAATCAGGGCCTCCATTTTTGTATAAACATCTTTCTTCTCGGGAAGATAGTAAGCAGGTGTGTCTGCATGATATACATCCGCTTCTGCTCCTTTAAAAGATTGAATTTTTTGATAGGCTTGACGAAGAATAGACAAACTCTGCCACATTTCCTGCTCACGAACCAACCAACGATCATAGCAATCCCCGGTGGAGCCAACAGGAATTATAAAATCAAAATCCTGATAGCTGGAATAAGGATTTTGCACCCGCACATCATAATCAACACCAGCTGCACGCAAATTGGGTCCTGTAAATCCATAATTCAAAGCACGCTCCGCAGCAATACCTCCGACACCCATTGTACGATCCATAAAAATTCGATTCCGCTGGAACATGTTCTCAAACTCCTTTAACGCAGGAGGATATTCCTCTAAAAATTTCTCAAGCTTTTGAAAGGCCTTGTCCGTGAAGTTTCGTTCAAACCCACCGATTCGGCCCATGTTTGTAGTCAAGCGTGCCCCACAAACCTCCTCATAAATTTCATAGATCAACTCGCGATATTGCATCACATACAAGAAGCCTGTATAAGCTCCGGCATCTACCCCCATGATTGAATTACAAATCAAATGGTCAGAAATGCGAGCCAGCTCCATCATAATCACGCGTAGGTAATCAACTCGCTTAGGAGTTTGAACGCCTAATAACTTTTCGCAAGTCATATGCCAACCCATGTTATTGAGCGGGGCAGAACAATAATTCAGACGATCAGTAAGCGTAGTGATTTGAGCAAGGGGACGTCGCTCGGCCAATTTTTCAAAGGCCCGATGGATATATCCAATGGTTTGATCAGCGGATACTATTCTTTCCCCATCCAACTCCAAGATATTTTGCATCACCCCGTGTGTAGCCGGGTGCGTAGGACCCAAGTTGAGCGTAGTGGTTGTTTTCTCAATAGAGCCTTCGGGTAATTTGATATGCTGTTCACTCATATACTATCGCGTCAATCAGTTTATTTTATAGTTCCCCCTCGTCCAAACATTTCGTCGTCTTTGTCAATTCGAGTCTGGTCCTCCAACGGAAATTCTTTGCGCAACGGGAAATAATCCATCTCATCGACATTCAAGATTCGCTTAAGCTTGGGATGTCCTACAAATAGAATTCCGAAAAAATCATAGGTCTCTCGCTCCATCCAATTAGCAGCTGAGAACAATCCGGTTGCCGTATACACTTCAGGATTTTCTATCGGAGCAAATACTTTAAATCGTAATCTGCTATTTTGCTTTAAACTGTGCAGATGATATACAACAGCTAACTCGTTTCCTTTGTTGGAAGGATAATGCACACCTGTTAGATCAGTTAAAAATTGAAACTGTAGTGAAGCGTCGTCATAGAGAAAATTGAGCACTTTGAGATTTAATTCCCGCGGTGCAGAAAACTCTAGCATGCCATGACTATCACAAAATGCAGATACGCTTTCCCCGAATTTTTCCTGAAGCCGCTGTTGAATTGTATCGTTAGTCAAAGCCATACTTTCAAAATCATTTATTGAATTCCGTAACTATTGAGGAGTGCTTTATAATGTTCGCTATTGCGTCTGCGAAGACTTTCATTACCCACCAAATCCTGAATACGCAATACCCCATCTATAATCGCTTCCGGACGAGGAGGACAACCAGGTACATATACGTCAACAGGTACCACCTGATCAATACCCTGCAAAACGCTGTAGGTATCGAATATTCCTCCGCTACTGGCGCATGCTCCCACCGCAATCACCCAACGCGGTTCAGCCATCTGCAAATAAACCTGTCTTACAACAGGTCCCATTTTTTTTGCTATCGTTCCCATGACCATCAATAAATCACATTGACGTGGCGAAAAGCCAACCCGCTCAGAACCGAAGCGTGCTAAATCATAGTGAGAACCCATGGTGGCCATGAATTCAATACCACAACAAGAAGTGGCGAATGGAAGGGGCCAGATGGAGTTTTTACGGGCAAGTCCAATTACACTATCCAGTGAAGTTGCAAAAAATCCCTCTCCTTGATGTCCATCAGGTAAGGAAGCCACGCTGATATCTTTTTCCAGCGGCTTTTGGATCAAATTGTAAGAAACCGGACGACTCATATTCAACACGTTTTATAATTAACAAGCAGGGAGGCGATCAGTTGATTACAAATCCGTTAATCTTCCCAATTCAACGCACCCTTCTTGACGATGTAAAGAAACCCACAAAGGAAAAAACCTACAAATAACAAAACAGCCCAAAAACCTGACCATCCTAATCCTTGAATGTTTACTGCATACGGATAGAAGAAAATTACCTCCACATCAAACAACACAAATAAAATAGCAGTCAAGAAATACTTGATGGCCATGGGTTGTCTGGCATCTCCATGCGATTCAATACCACTAGTAAAATTCTGAAGTTTGTCGGAGGTCTTACGACTGGGTCCCAATAAGTGAGTAAGCACCATCAAAAAAACCACCAATCCCACTGCAATTAGGACCTGTAAAGCAAGGGGCAAATATGTGGTTGCACTAGAAGAAGAAGCACCTGCCTGCAGCAAATAAAACATAGCCCTTTTTTATTGGCCGCAAAGTTAGGGTGAGGGCAGGAGAAAACCTTATGTTTTAAAGGGTCAGGGCCTATTTCCGGTAGGCTTGGGCGGTTGGTTGGCCGGGGCCGTCTCTTTAGGAGGCTCCGGCTTATTAGCAGGGGCCTTTTCAAGCACCGTAATATTCTGCTGAATGGCTGCATTGGTTGGATCCAATGAAAGCATCCTACGCAAATATTGGAGCGCTTTATCTTTATCCTTTAGGATATTGGCACTATAGGCAGCCAGGTAACCGGCTACTCCAATAATGGTCTTTTTATTTTTTACAGTATCCCGCTCCAAAATCTCAAGATACTTGATGGCCCAAGGAACAGCTGAACCTTTTTCCATGGCAGTATCGACCGCACGTTGAATATTGTATTGCATCATGTAACCAAATGGTTCATCAGGATATTTTGTTACATAAATAGAGAAAATGCTATCCGCACGGGTATAATCCTTGCCCTGATAGAAGGCAAACCCCGCGTCAAAATAATCACGATTGCTCGGAGTAGGCTTCACTTTTATCACCTCCGTGCGAAGCACCCCTTCCAATACCCTGCTGAGGCTATCTCCCTTTGCTTTAAAACGGTCTGCTCCCTTTTTCAGCAGATCAACCTTTAGGTTGTACAAGGTATCTACACGAGTAGCACGCAGATAGGTGGTGGAAATCTCCTCGGGTGTACCCCCTGTTTTATCCAGGATATCAGCACGCAGCTGATAATCGTAAAGGATTACCGCATCCCCCTCTTCTCCAGTTTTACCAAAAAAACGATCACTGTATTTTTTTGCATTAGCAAATGAAGTGGCAGCCCCCTCCGTATTTCCCTGTTTTTGTAAGGTATCGCCTATTTGAAAATAAGCATCGGACAATAAACGAAAAACACGAGGTTTGGTTTTGTCTCCCAGTGCAGTCAGCACAGTTTCAGACTTTGAGATTGCACAATTAAAATCACCACGTGCCCAACACAATTGAGAGTACAGGAATTCATCCTGAATATCCTTTTCTGGTTGCTTGGTAGCAATAAATTTTTTGAGCTGATCCTCCGCAGTGGCATAATCCCTGCGATAGAAATAATAATAAAATAATTCGTAGTAGGCTGGCGTAAAATTTGGATCCTTCTGCACACACTCGTTGAGATACTGGGATACCATTTCCCAGTTTTTTTGAGAATCAAACAAACGAGCTAATCGATAGCTGGCCAAAGCATAATTTGGATTCAATTTAAGTGCTTCCTGGTAGTTTCTGAAAGCCTCTCCCCCTCCTTCACCAGGTCTTGCCTTACGAATAGCATTACCTAACATGAGGTATAATTCAGCATTCTTTTCGCCTTTCTCAACCTGCGCATTAATTTTTGCTATGATAGTTTCCAGATCATGAAATGGAGCATCTGTATTTGCACGTGCTATCGCAATTAAAATATCTGCATTGTCACCCTTACGCGTACGTGTTTGTGTTAAAGCCGACTCAAATTTCTGACGTGCCTCGTTGATCTTATTTTCATACAGGTCTGCCTGCCCGGCTCCCACTTGTACCAGTGGTGAAGCAGCAGCCGTCTGCATGGCCTTGTCATACCAAGCTCTAGCAACAGAAGGTTTACGGGTAGAATCCAACTCCAGGCTAATTGCTGATTGTCCACCCCAATACAACGCTTCAGCATCAGCGGGGTTGGCTTTTAAAAGTTGCTGAAAAACAGCATCAGCCAATTGATAGCGCTGTGCAAAAAAATGAGCTTTTCCTTCCTGGATAGACTGCGCACATAGAACAAAGCCATTCAGTACAAAACAACTAAGCAATACAAGGGCACGATTCATCTTTATCTTTTTACGTTTAAAGGGTTGTAAATATAATGGAATTACTCGTTGAGTTTAACAGGACGTATTCCTAACCTTTTCTGTGCCGGCGCTAGATACGCCCTTCTGAAAATAAGTTGCCCCAGTTCTCCACTAACAAAATGAGCAAAGCCGGTAGCCAAACCCCGATGTCTTTCTTTGAGCACATAGACCAGGTCCCGTACCATAGGATAACGCTTTGCGTAAATATTAGCCTGGTAAGCCTTCACGTATGCTCCTTTTTTATTCGTGCTTTCCAAATGTGCCACTTTTACTTTCTTCAAAAAACTCATCTGTAAAGAATCCTCTGGATTTCCAACCCATCCTACACCCACAAAACCAATTACACCCTGATTCTTTGCCACAAAATCGACCACCCCTTCACTGCTACGTGCCGCCATTGCGGTGGGAGTCAGAGAATCTCCTTGCAATACTGAATCTACAACAAATCGGACCGTGCTGGTAGCCTTGACACCATCAAATACCGGAATTAACTTTTTCTTGTACTTCCCGGTAAGAATTTCTTTGATCTCCTGCATTGTAAAAATGGTGTCAGGAGAATTAGGATGAACAATAACAGCAATGGCATCTCTTGCCACTACCAGGCTTCGTGCGTTGAGTCGAAGCGAATCTGACAACAGCGATTTTTCCTCAAGAGACAATCGACGAGTAACAAAAAGCAATCGTACACTATCACTAAGCGCATCGCGCAAACAATCCGCCTCAGTTTTATATTCTATTTCAATTTTTGTTTGTGGATGATTGGATTGGTAAACCTGCACCAGCTCGTCCATGACAGGCTTGAAGGTCTCGTCCACAGCAATACTGATTTGTCCTCGGTCGGGTGTATCCGGCAATTGATTGCGCTGCTCCTCATAGGAAGTACACCCCATTACAAAAAAGAGAAACAGCAAAACCCAAGCATTATTCTTGTTCATCATGAGAAAAAATTGAGGACGAACGGGTTTGTTGGTACCCCCGGTACACACGCCACCCGCCATAGAGTAAACAAACAATTCCAAATAAATTATCCAGCTGATCAGGCGGATAACGCTGGTTAAAATCCAGGTTCATCCAAGATCGACCTAAAAAGAAAAGTCCTGCACCCAGCACAATAATTCCCATACTCACGTCACGAAGCATTAGGAAGCGTTTTTGCTGTTTCTTTCTCTCTTGTTGAAAATCGATCCGCATGGTGGCAAATTAGACAAATTTTGGCTGTGGTTGAATGACCAATTCGTTAAGAGAGCTAACTATATTTGCAACAATGAGAATATTAATGGTTTGCCTGGGTAATATTTGCCGGAGTCCACTGGCGGAAGGTATTCTTCAGGAAAAAGTAAAAAAGGCTGGACTTGACTGGGTTGTTGATAGTGCTGGTACTAACCATTACCATACCGGCGATGCCCCGCATCCGCTTTCTCAAAAAATTGCATTGATCAATGGAATTGATATTAGCCAGCAGCGAGCCAGAAGATTTACAACCGAGGATCTAACTCAATTCGATAAAATCTATGCCCTAGCTGGAGATGTGTTGAATGATATACAAAGAATAACAGGTAATAAATTCGACAGCGCAAAAGTAGATTTGCTTCTTAATGAACAATACCCTGGCAAAAATCTGGATGTACCCGACCCTTATTATGGGGGTGAACCTGATTTTCATGAAGTATATGAATTGCTGGATGAAGTGTGTGACCAATTAATTTTAAAGTATCAAAACAACAACGCCGCTAAATAAAATGTCAAAGCCCAGCCTTCCTTCAGGAACTAGAGATTTTAGTGCGGACGTCGTGCGAAAAAGACGTTTTATTCTAGATACAATTCGCGGCGTATTTGAGTGTTATGGATTTGAACCACTCGAAACCCCGGCCATGGAAAATTTGGACACCTTGCAGGGTAAATATGGAGAAGAAGGTGACAAATTAATTTTCAAAATTTTAAATAACGGACTGGATAATCCAGAAAAAGAAAAAGGCATCCGGGAAGAATGGGAAAAAGTATTAGCAGGAAAATCTAGTAAACAAATTACAGAACGAGCCTTACGTTACGATCTAACTATTCCCTTTGCCCGTTATGTAGCCACCTGGCATCAGCAGCTGCCCATTCCTTTCAAACGATATCAGATTCAACCCGTATGGCGGGCTGACAGACCACAAAAAGGACGTTATCGTGAATTCTACCAATGTGATGTGGATGTCGTGGGAAGTAGTTCTTTATTGAATGAAATTGAATTGGGATGTATTACCCACCAGGTATTTGTTAAACTGGGATTACCAAATTACACACTTCGCATCAATCACCGAAAATTGCTGGTGGCACTGGCAGAACAATGTGGAGGATTAAACTGGCTAGTACCGATTACAGTAGCCATTGATAAGCTCGATAAGATTGGTCTTGATAAAGTCAAGGACGAGCTTCGTTTGCGAGGGCTAGAGGAACCACAGATAAGCATCGTTGAAAAATATCTTACCGCAAAAGGAAATGGACTTGCGTTATTACAAGAACTGACTACCCTACTTGGCAACAAAGAGGCTGCCCAAGAAGGTAAAAATGACCTTGTAACATTATACAATTCACTACAAGAGGAAGGAGTGAACGTGCAGATCGATCCCACCTTGGCACGTGGATTAAATTATTATACCGGCGTGATATTTGAAATGCAAGCACCCGAGTCGGTTAAGATCGGTAGTATTGGAGGAGGAGGTCGGTACGACGATTTAACAGGACTATTCGGAGTTCCCAATATGCCAGGCGTGGGTATATCGTTTGGTGTTGACCGGATCTATGACGTATTGGAGGAATTACAACTATTTCCAGCCACTACACAAACAAGCACGCAGGTTTTATTTTTCAATTTGGGAGCAGAAGAAGCAAAAGTTGCTTTCCTCCAAATGCAAAAATTAAGACAAGCTGGAATCTCCTGCGAACTTTACCCGGAAGCAGTCAAATTTGACAAGCAGTTCAAATACGCAGAAAGAAAAAAAATTGCCACGGTAATTATTATGGGCGATAAAGAAATTGCAGCTGAATCTGCTACCGTCAAAAATTTGCAATCAGGAAAACAAGAAATTGTAGCCTGGACAGCCTTGAGTAAGCAATTGCTAAGCTAATTCATAAAGCACTGCAGCTCCCTGCCCCACTCCTACACACATAGTGGCTATACCGTATTTTACTTTTTGACGTTTCATCTCATAAAGCAAGGTTGCAGAAATCCTTGCACCACTACATCCTAGTGGATGACCGATTGCAATAGCTCCACCATTTACATTCACGCGGCTAGGATCTACCCCCAATTCTTTTATACAAGCCAATGACTGCGATGCAAACGCCTCATTCAATTCAAAAAGGCCAATATCTTTTAGTTGCAATCCGGCACGCTCCAGTACCCGTTTAGTAGCCGTAACAGGACCGATTCCCATAATGGCAGGATCAACACCAGTAACCGCCATCGCCACCACACGGGCCAGTGGCTGTAAGGAGAATGATTTTATACTTTCTTCACCCGCCAACAATAAGGCGGCTGCCCCATCATTTATACCAGAAGAATTTCCAGCAGTCACGGTTCCGCCTTTTTTAAAAGCCGGCTGCAAGGCTGCTAATTTTTCTAGTGAAGTCTGTCTCGGATGTTCATCATCCACTACCCAACTCAGTAGCCCTTTATTATTTAATTCAACGGCCACTACTTCTTCCTCCCACTTACCTGCAGCTTTAGCAGTGGCGTATTTATGCTGGGAGTTCAATGCAAAAACATCTTGTTCTTCCCGGCTAATTTTCCATTGATCTGCCACATTTTCTGCCGTTTCACCCATGGTAAATGGATGATACTGTTGCGCCAGTAAAGGGTTAACAAATCGCCAACCCATGGTTGTATCAAAAACAGAGGTATTCCGATCAAATGCACTCGATGATTTAGCCATAACAAAAGGAGCACGCGTCATACTCTCAGCTCCTCCTGCCATAATAAGCGATGCATCTCCGCATGCAATCTGACGACTACCATCCATAATAGCTTGCAATCCCGAAGCGCAGAGTCGATTGACCGTAGTTCCCGGAACTGTTACAGGAAGTCCTGCTAATAAAGCAGCCATTCTGGCCACATTGCGATTATCTTCTCCAGCTTGGTTGGCTGCACCGGCAATTACATCTCCAATATGAGAAGGGTCGATTGATTCATTTCGGTTTAGTAATGCACGGAGTACAGTCGCAAACAAATCATCAGGACGCACGTTACTCAAAACACCACCATAACGTCCGATAGGCGTACGTACTGCATCAACAACAAATACTGGTTTCATAGCATGCTTTGTACAAATATCCGTTAATTCCACAAAACGGTTCACGGGCCTTTATCTTTGCAGGGTGAGTAACCAACCCCGCAACATCCGTGAGTTAAGCTTAGCTGAGCTTGAACAATTTGTAGAACAATCCGGTGAAAAGAAATTCAGAGCACAACAAATACATGAATGGCTTTGGAAAAAGCAGGCCATGAGTTTTGCTGATATGACAAACCTGAGCAAGGTATTACGTCAACAATTAGGTGAACAGTTTAGCCTCCCTGCTTTACAAGTTGAGACCACCCAGTACTCTGCAGACGGTACTATAAAGTCCCGTTTCAAAACCTGGGATGGGCATGCTATTGAGGGGGTATTAATTCCTACGGACAAAAGAATCACGGCTTGCGTGTCTTCACAAGTAGGCTGCTCACTCACCTGTAAGTTTTGCGCTACCGGTTATATGGAACGAAAAAGAAATCTGCAATTCGACGAGATCGTGGATCAAGTTGTTTTGCTGAATCAGCAAGCCGAGCGGATGTTGGACAAAAAGATTACCAATATTGTTTTTATGGGCATGGGCGAACCCTTGCTGAACTATAAACAGGTTTTACGCGCCATCAATACAATTAGCTCACCCGATGCGTTAGGTATGAGTCCTCGGAGAATTACTGTTTCAACTGCAGGCGTAGCAAAGGGAATTCGGCAGCTGGCTGATGATCGTGTCCGATTCAAACTTGCCCTATCACTGCATGCGGCGAACGATGCAAAAAGAAATCAAATCATGCCGATCAATGACTCTAATAATATTAAGTCGTTGGCGGATGCACTCAATTATTTCTACCAGGAAACTGGAAATGAAATCACATTTGAATACATCTTATTTAAAGACTTCAATGACGGGCAACGGGATGCAGATGAGTTGGTGAAACTTTACAGACAGGTGCCCGCGGATCTTGTAAATATTATCGAATACAATCCGATTGATAAAGCCCGTTTTGAAAAACCAGATGCCGTCAAGGTAGACCAGTTTATGGATTACTTGAGTAAAAACAGGGTGAATGCAAGATTACGGAGAAGCCGGGGCAAGGATATCGATGCCGCTTGCGGGCAATTAGCTAATAAAGGATGATTTTTTATCCAGTATTAAACCTCTTTTGTTCATTCCCTTCATAGTAACAGTTTTTACATATAAACATTTTAATACTATGAAAAAGCCTTTTTACTTACTTGCACTGGCATTGATGAGCACATTAGTCAATGCGCAACCTGTTCCTGAACGTAAAGTAGCCCCTCGTGATCAACTAACCAGAATTCGTGAAGAAAGAAAACAGCCTCTTAGCGAACAGTTAAATCTCAGCGAATCACAAAGAGAACAATTGAAGAAAGAGCAAGAGAAAGCTTTAGAAAAGGTTTTAACTCCAGACCAAAAAAAGCAACTCAAAGAATTAAAAGAGCAACAGACCGCAAGAAAAGACAGTGCTAAAAAAAGACAAGCGACTCGTTTAAAAGAAGCGCTATCGCTTTCGGACGAACAAGTAGTGAAGCTTCAGGCACAACAGGAAAAGTTTCAGCAATCCATGAGATCCCTAAAAAAGAAAGCGGATGCCTTTAGGGATAGTCATCGTGCAGAATTAAAATCCCTAATGGAGGAGCAGAAAAATAATCTGAGTCAATTATTAAATCCGGAACAATTGGAAAAATACAAACGAATGATGCGCGAGCGAATGCAAGAGTTTCGTGGTAAAATTGAAGAAAGACCTAGAGGCCCTCAGGACAGAAAGGGTCCACCACCACCCTCTCACCCTCGTAAAACAAAACCGGAAATGAATGAATTATAAGTCAAAAGCCCTCCCAAGAGGGCTTTTTTAGTGCTTTTTAGCATTTACTGTATCTTTGTAACATCCTGTTGTAAAACAGCACCCTCAATATGAAAAAATCTACCGGCAATCCCTTTGCCAAATTTGCACCTCGCAAGTCCAACGCAGCCATCAAGGAACAATTTCGTCAGGAAAAGAAAAAAGCCAAGAAAGAACGAGAGGAATATTTTGAAAAGAAAAAAGCCTCCCTTCGCAATCCGCAAGCACAACCAGCCGCTCCCACCAATTCAGTACCCATTACTGAAAAGATGCCTTTAAATAAATTTATTGCACATGGAGGCGTGGCAGCCCGACGGGAAGCCGCTGAATTGGTTAAGAATGGCTTAGTTAAAGTCAACGGAACTGTAGTGAATGAACCCGGATACAAGGTTTCTCCAGCTGATATCGTCACGGTAAACGGCAAAAAGGTGCTACCCCAACGATCCTTGGTTTATATACTCATGAATAAACCTAAAGATTACATCACTACAACTGATGATCCACAAAAAAGGAGAACAGTTATCGATCTATTAGGGAAAGCAACCAAGGAAAGAATTTACCCGGTAGGTCGATTAGATAGAAATACTACGGGTGTATTGCTATTGACTAATGACGGCGACCTTGCGCAGCAACTGACACATCCCAGTCACCAGATTCGTAAAATCTACCAGGTAACGCTTGATAAGCCCTTAGAGAAAAATCATTTTGAACAATTGGCAAAAGGAGTTGTCCTTGAGGACGGACCCGCAACAGTTGATGCGATTGCCTACTCAGATCCCAAAGACAAAAGGCAAATAGGTGTTGAAATTCACAGTGGACGCAACCGCATTGTTCGAAGACTATTTGAACATGTAGGCTACGATGTTAAAAATCTGGATCGTGTTCTTTTTGCAGGACTGACTAAAAAAAATGTGGATCGTGGTAAATGGCGCTTTTTAAACGAAAAAGAAATTCGTCTACTCAAGCATTTCGGAAATAATAAGAAAGATGAAAAAAGGATTACAGGTCCTCGCCGAGACTGACCACTGGATTGCCGTTAATAAACCCGCTGGGCTACTATCTGTCCCTGACCGCGAGGGCAAAGAAGAGTCACTCAAAACACAACTTCAACAACGATTGGGTAAAATCTGGCCTGTGCATCGCCTGGACCGTGACACTAGTGGCGTGATCCTGTTTGCAAAAAATGAGGACAGACATCGTTATTTATCCATGCAATTTGAACAACGAACTGTTCAGAAAAGATATGGTGGACTAGTGATTGGAAAACCTTTACCCCTGGAAGATAGTATTACAAGCCCCATCAAAGAACATCATGCACAACTGGGGAAGATGGTCACTCATAGAAATGGAAAACCCTCGCAAACAAACTATATAGTTGCAGAAGAGTTTGCTCCCTATAGCTGGGTCTTATTTGAACCCATAACAGGAAGAACCCATCAAATTCGCGTTCATATGCAGTCGATTGGTTTTCCTTTGGTATGTGATACCCTATATGGAGACGGGCTGCCTTTGTATTTATCAAGACTTAAGCCAGGCTATAAAATCAGTAAACATGAAGAATCGGAAAGGCCTTTATTAAACCGGTTGGCGCTGCATGCCATGGAATTAATATTCACAGAAGCAGATGGAAAACAAATAACGCTACAAGCTGAACTTCCCAAAGAATTACAAGTAACCTTATTGCAGCTACGAAAATACGCGCGACAAAAAAATACCAGTTTTAGATAAGCTGCACGGCTGCATGAATGGAACTGTTCTTCCGTAACATCGCAGCAACTCCACAATACTTTTCCATCGAGAGATCAACCGCTTTCTTGATCTTATCCAGGTCGCTGGCATCAGCTTTTAAAATAAAGGTCAGTGTGATGTCTCTGAAGACTTTGGGATGCTGATCAGTTTGATCTGCTTCGCTTAGCACTTGCAAGGAGTCGAAAGAAACACGCATCTTATGAAGAATTTCTACCACATCTACAGCAGAGCATCCCGCTAAACCAGCCAACAGTAGCGCTTTCGGGCTTAACCCTTTTTTTAAATTTCCGTCCATGAGAAGTGGTCCCGCTTTGTCTTGCATGGATTCAAATTCAAGATCGCCTTTCCAAGTAGTAATCGTTTTCATACCAGTTTATGCTTTTGATCGGAAATAATATTATCTAAGTTCCATTCTACTCTTTTTTCAAATGGTTGTTGACGGGCAGAACAGGAATCCTTTCCACAGATCTGACAAGAAAAGGGCATGCACCCATCACTATGCACAAACAACTCCAAGGACTCACCAAATTCCGCTCTAACTAATGAAGCCAATTGATCAA
This sequence comes from uncultured Bacteroidota bacterium, assembly GCA_903846615.1. Classification (GTDB taxonomy): domain Bacteria; phylum Bacteroidota; class Bacteroidia; order Chitinophagales; family Chitinophagaceae; genus JJ008. The sequence goes on along the minus strand of CAINBK010000028.1, from coordinate 14,187 downwards.
TCTCTACATGTGCCTCATGCACATTTAAATACCAGGGCAAGGTGAGATGACAATCCAGGTGTAAAATAGCCCCATACTTGATTACCCGGAGGTTATGTAAATCAATCCAGTTTTTGCTCCGATTTGCATTAAGAACTCCAACCATCCGATTCAGTAACAAGAGATCTGCCTTATCCATAATACCCGCTATCGATTTCATCAAAATAGTATAGCCGGTATAAAGAATCAAAGCCCCAAATAAAAATGCAACTACGCTATCCAGCCACACCAGATTTGTAAAATACATCAGCACAAGCCCCGCTATGATCCCAAGTGTAGAAAAAGTATCTGTTTGCAAATGGCGGCCACTGGCAACCAAAGCCATCGATTGATTGTGGGTACCCACCTGAATGCAATATTGACCCGTTATAAAATTGATTATAGCGGTCAATGCGATCAACCCTATTCCAGTATCAACGCTTAACAATACCTCGGGATAAAAAAATGTTTTAACTGCCTTGTAAATAGTGAGCGCACCCGCGGTTGAAATCAAGGTGCCTTCAATTGCAGCAGAGATAAATTCTGCTTTTCCATGCCCATAAGGATGATCCTGATCTGCCGGCTTGGAGGCGATGTAAAGACTATATAGCCCAATAAACCCAGCCGATACATTCACAATACTCTCCAAAGCATCAGTCAGAATGGCCACCGAGTTGGTGAGATAATAAGCCGTGATTTTAATCAGTAACAACAAAACAGAAATGATAGCCACGAACTGCTGAACCCGTAAATTCTGCTTTGATTTATGATTAGAAACAGCCAGACTCATGATGTTGTAATTATACTTTTCCTTCGAAATAAAAAGCGGGAAATAAATCGAAGTAATGGTGTATAGGTTTCCTTATTGAGCAACTTAGAGTCACGCATGGCTTTATAAGTTAAAAATAGCCCAACAGGTAACAAAACAATGGTAGCCATCCACATCCCTAACCATGGTGATACTGTATTTTCTTTCGCAAACTTTTCGCCGATAGTACTAGAAAAGTAGAAAAGCATAAAGAATACAATCGCAAAAATTAGCGGAGTACCAAGCCCCCCCTTCCGTATGATAGCTCCCAAGGGCGCACCAATTAAGAAAAGAATAATACATGCTAATGAGAGTGTAATTTTTCGATGCCACTCGATCGAATGACGACGGATAACACGGTTCTTATCCTCTAGCACAGAACGAAGCGACTCTGCACTCATACGGACAGAGGACGCCGTACTTTTTGCAGCGGAGCCCACATTAATAATTGCGGTATCGGGAAGTAATTCTTTATAAAATTTTATACGCTGAATTCGTTTCTTTTCAGCAGCAGGTAGTTGGTCTGTTTTCCAGGGCTTTTCCAATACGCCAGAAAAAGGAAATAAGTAGACCATATCCGTGGACATTCTTGTTGCAACAGCACTAGTCTCTTGGTCCAATGAATCCAATGCTTTGTTGAGTTGTCGCATGCTAAACATGCGTTCATTATTCTTGTTGACACTATCTGCCGTTCGGTTGGTGAATCCTAAGCTACCCAAATCGAATTGCTTATTATACGTTTTAAATCCAACCCGGATATACTCACTTTTTGTTCCCTCATATGGATTCCCTCGTTCTTGATACCGCCAGCCATCCTGTAAATTAAATTCCAGGATACGCTTATCAGGTGTCACACGCATCACACCCGATTTAGCCATGATAAAATTATCCTGCAGTAAGTTCCCTTGTTCATAGATGATCACATCACGGATAATGCTATCGTTTGACTCCTTACTTCCAATTTTAATTGCATATCCATTGATACGATCATAAAAAATCCCTTCTTTCAAATCAAAAGCAGGCTTTGCATATACGATATCAGCCAAAAGGGTTCTCGACTTTAAATTGGCAACCGGTATTACATAATTGGAAAAGAGAAATGCAACAAATGCAACCAGTATACTGATTAAAAATAAGGGACGCATGAACCGAAGTAGCGAGATGCCCGCTGATTTGATGGCTACCAGTTCAAAACTCTCGCCCAAACTTCCAAATGTCATTAAAGAAGAAAGCAGTACTGCCAAAGGAAGTGCTAGCGGCACTAATACCGCACTTTGGTAAGTGATGAATTCCAGGATAACACCCGCTCCAAGCCCTTTCCCAACAAAATCGTCGATGTAGAGCCAAAAAAATTGAATGACAAGCACCAGCAACGTGATAAAAAAAGTAGCCATAAAGGGACCTAAAAAGGCCTTGACCACCAACTTATCTAGTTTTTTAAACACGGTAATTGTAGTCCTGCAAAAGTAGGTTATTCCAGCAGGGGGAAAATCAATTGCCCAGACGATGGAACAGGTCTTTAACCTGATGATCCCAAAGAAGCGTTTGATCCTTGATATCCTTTTTTTCAGCAAAATCCTTGATTACAAGAATTGTCTGATTAGTAATTTCTGATTTATCAATGGCAAATTCAAAATACTCAGAAGCAGGAGCGCCATCCCAGCGATAACGAATAAACTTATCCTCTACCGTTTCCACGACTTCAGCTTTTTCGACATTCGCGTCCCAGGCAAAATAAAAGATACCATCTCGTTCGTCTACCTTATCCGCAAACCACTCACTTAAACCAGTGGGGGTAGCCAAAAAATCATACAAAATAGAGGGGGAACAACGCACGGGAAATTCCAATGTATAGAGCTGCTTTGCCATTCGTTAAATTAATTATACCTGTTGCAATAATAGATAAAATAACACCATTCCCAAAAAAGGTGTTTTTACGCCCCCTTTTTGCCTAAATCCTCTTGTTTAACACCCGAGGGGGCAGGTAATTTACTCTTAAATATCGGCCTATGCGAATGCGACAGATAAAAATTGGCACTTCCATCACTTTTAGAGATACCGCCAGTATGGAAAGATACTTGCAGGAAATCTCCAGGATTAAAAGAATTAGCGCTGAGGACGAACTCTTGTTATCGGAAAAAATAAAACAGGGTTGTGAACAGTCCTTGCATAAACTAGTTGAATCAAATCTTCGCTTTGTGATATCAGTATGTAAACAATACCAACACCAGGGGCTACCCCTTAGCGACCTGATCAATGAAGGCAACCTAGGTTTACTAAAAGCAGCTCGGCGTTTTGATGGAACAAAGGGTTTTAAATTTATCTCTTATGCAGTCTGGTGGATCCGACAAGCTGTGCTGCAAGCACTAGCCGATCATGGAAGAGTGGTACGAGTGCCATTGAGCAAAGTTGGAATTACACAACAAGTCTACAAAGCGCAGTCAGTGCTGGAACAGCGGCTGGAACGGGATGCTACGGTGGAGGAGCTATCCTCATCCACAGGATTTTCAAAAGAAGAAATTAAAAGCAGTCTTGTCGTTAACGTTCGTCATTACAGATTGGAGGCGCCTATGGCTGAAGAAGAAAATCTAAATCTCGCTGATACCCTAGCGGATCCGTATACTAAAAGAGCCGACCAGCATTTGGAGGAAGTTACTTCGCTGCAGATAGAAATTAAACGTTCATTTGCAACCCTGTCTCAACGGCAACAATTTGTGCTAACCTCATACTTTGGCATCAACCAGCCGGAGGGAAAAAGTTTGGAAGAAATTGGAAAAGAGCTGGGTATAAGCCGGGAACGGGTTCGTCAAATAAAAGAGAAGGCAATTGCGCGACTTCAGCATGGGCAACGAACTCAGCTTTTACGTCCATACCTGGGAGGGCATAAAGACTAGGCTTCTTATCTTTGCGCCCTTCTATGTTTAGCAGATTACAAGAAAAATTAGAATCGGCCTTCAAAAATATCAAAGGCCAGGGGCGCATCACTGAAATAAATGTTGCGACCACAGTCAAAGAAATTCGCAGAGCCCTGGTGGATGCGGATGTTAATTTTAAAATTGCTAAAGACTTTACTGACCGAGTTAAAGAAAAAGCAATTGGAGAAAAAGTAATTCAAGCCGTTTCCCCAGGACAATTGATGGTTAAGATTGTCAAAGACGAATTAACCGCGTTGATGGGAGGACAAGAGGCAACACTGAATGCAAAAGGCAATCCAGCTGTTTTGCTAATTGCCGGTTTACAGGGAAGTGGTAAAACCACCTTCAGTGCCAAGCTGGCTAACTTTCTAAAAAACAAAAAAGGGCTATCGCCCCTATTGGTCGCCGCAGACGTGTACCGCCCCGCTGCTATGGAACAACTACGCATTCTAGGGGAACAGATAGGAGTCGATGTACATATTGAAGCTGAAGAAAAAGATCCTGTTCGAATTGTGACTCAGGCAGTGGCCAGTGCAAGAAGCAAAAACAAAAATGTTGTAATCATTGATACGGCTGGCCGATTAGCCGTAGACGAGGAAATGATGAATGAAGTAGCGGCTATTCGCGCTGCTGTACAACCACAGGAAATTCTTTTTGTCGTAGACAGCATGACGGGACAGGATGCTGTCAATACAGCCAAGACCTTCAATGACCGTTTGGATTTTACGGGTGTTGTGCTCACAAAAATGGATGGTGACACCCGTGGTGGAGCTGCTCTTTCAGTTACCTACACCGTAAATAAGCCTATCAAGTTTATCAGCAGTGGCGAAAAGTTGGAGACACTGGATGTTTTTTATCCGGAAAGAATGGCGCAGCGGATTTTAGGAATGGGCGATATCACTACTTTGGTTGAAAGAGCCCAGGAACAGTTTAACGAGGAGGAAACAAAAAAACTCGAAGCCAAACTCCGTAAGAACAAGTTCGATTTTGCAGATTTTAAACTGCAATTAGAACAACTCAAAAAAATGGGGAACATGAAAGAAATGCTTTCCATGATTCCGGGGATGGGAAGTAAAATGAAAGATGTAGACCTTGATGAAAATTCATTCAAGGGAATTGAAGCCATGATCAATTCAATGACTCCAGCTGAACGCGCAGACCCCGATTTACTTGATTTGAACCGAAAAAAGAGAATAGCCAAGGGCAGCGGAAAAGACCTTCAGGAGGTCAATAATTTCCTAAAACAGTTCGCCCAAATGCGAGATATGATGAAGAATATGAACAAGTTGGGAGCTTTTGGGAAAATGATGCCCGGAATGCGCCGCTAGAAGCATCAAAAACAAGAATTTAGCCCTATATTTGCAATCCGGTTTTTACCGGGTATTTTTTAACGCTGTTAAATTTTTATTTATGTCAGCCAAAATCCGTCTTCAAAGACACGGGTCTAAGAAAAGACCTTTCTATTTCATCGTTGTTGCCGATTCCCGCTCCCCTCGTGATGGTAAGTTCATTCAAAAGTTGGGCACTTATAACCCACTTACGATTCCAGCTACTGTCCAGTTAGACCGCCAAAAAGCATTGGAATGGCTCAATAAAGGAGCTACTCCAACTGATACGGTACGTCGTATCCTCAGTTTCAAAGGGGTACTCTATCTCAAACATTTGCTTCGTGGTGTAAGCATGGGCCTATTTGATGAAGCTGCTGCAATGCAGAAATTCACAGAGTGGACCGCACAACATGAACAGCAGATCAAAAAAAGAGATGAGGATAACCAGCGCAAGCGCCGTGAAAAGCGTCAAGCTGTTCTTGCTGAGGCCGCTGCAAAAAAAGTAGTTGTCGCAGCTCCTGCTGAGGAAACTGCCCCCGCTGCTGAAGAAGCTAGTGGAGAAGAAGCATAATCTTGCACTTAATTTTATTGATAATCCCGGTGTTCAATTCACCGGGATTTTTTTTGCTCCGCTTTATTGATTTGCTTTGCAAGTAATGGCCGCTTATTTAAAATTGGGAAAAATTCTTAGTGCACATGGTTTAACAGGTGAACTGTTACTTGAGCACACCTTAGGTAAGGCAAGTTCCTTGAAAAAAGTAGAGGTGCTTTTTATCGAGGATTACAAAAAAGCCTTGTTGCCCTATTTTGTCACATCCAGCAGAAAAAAAACTGCGGATGCTGTTTTTATCAGCTTGGAAGGCATCAATACAAGGGAAAGAGCACAACAACTAGTTTCAAGAGCCGTTTGGATTCCCGAAGAACTTTATCACCAATTAGCCAGCAAAAACGCCCCCGCTAATCTACTCGGTTATCAAATAGTTGAAAATGATAAAGAGATTGGCCTTATCACTGAGGTCATCGAACAGCCACAACAATTAGTTTGCAAAGTTTTTATTCAAGAGCAGGAGGTGCTGATTCCCCTTCACGAGGACACGTTGCTTTCCATAGATCATGCCGCTAAAAAAGTAATAGTGCAGCTACCGGATGGGCTATTAGACATTTATTTGTCCTGAGTAATTCATGTCAGCGTCTGTTCATCATATAGCACACCTGGATCTCGATTCTTTTTTTGTTTCTGTTGAAATACTTCATAATCCCTCCTTAAAAGGAAAGCCAGTGATTGTGGGTGGTGGAGACCGGGGTGTGGTAGCGGCTTGCAGTTACGAGGCTAGGAAGTTTGGTATTCATTCGGCTATGCCCATTAAACAAGCCTTGCAACGTTGCCCTCAAGCCATTATTACCAATTCCAGTAGAAAACAATACAGCCATTATTCCCGTTGGGTAACCGAATTAATTGCAGCTAAAGTTCCTTTATTTGAGAAAGCCAGTATTGATGAATTCTATATTGACTTGACAGGAATGGACCGCTTTTTTGGAGTTACTGCTTTTGCACAATCCCTACGTAAACATATTACAGAAACAACGGGACTTCCCATTTCCTGTGGAATTGCCACGGCACGATACATTGCCAAAATGGCAACGAATGAAGCCAAGCCGAATGGCTTCTTGGTCATTCCACCCGGAAAAGAAAAAGAATTTCTATGGCCATTGCCAATTGATAAAATTAACGGAGTGGGTGAACAAACAGCTGCATTACTCAAGAGCAAAGGGCTCTATCATATAGAGGATATTGCAAGAACACCCGTAGAATTAATGACCACTTACGTTGGGAAATGGGGAGAATCTCTCTGGGAAAAAGCACAGGGAATTGGTAGTACAGCAATCATAACAGAGTGGGAGCAGAAAAGTGTTAGTCACGAAAAAACCTTTGAAGAGGATAGCTATGATATCAATTTTCTCTTGCAACAATTACTTCAGCTGGTAGAAGAAACAGCGGCAGCAGTTCGAGCCGAAGAAAAGTTGGCAGGTTGTTTAACCGTAAAAATTAAGTATCAGGATTTTGAAGTAACCTCTAAACAAGGAACGCTTGACTATACTGCACTCGATGATATACTCGCTGCAAAAGCAAAACAATTATTTACTGACCTCTACCAAACTGGAAGAAAAGTTCGGTTATTAGGGGTTCGCTGTAGCCAGCTTGTCCCTATTTCCCTGCAAATGAGTTTATTTGATCAGGCTGCTGAAAAAATGCAGCTCTATCAGGCTGTTGACGAGCTGAACAATCGCTTTGGCAAGCACACGCTTACTAAAGCAGGCATATTATCCCGTCAAGAAGACAAAATGGACGAGGGTAAGACTCCAAACAAGTAGTATTTTTGTTCGTCCCTTTCTAAATAAAATCAACGCTATGTCTGCTGTCTGGAAAAACTATCAAGAACAAAATCAGGAACGCTTTTTACAGGAAATGATAGACCTGTTAAAGATTCCATCAATCAGTGCAAAATCAGAGCACAAAGAAGACATGTTGCATTGCGCCGAAGCCGTCAAAAAAAGTTTGTTAGACGCCGGTTGTGAGAAAGCCGCCGTAATGCCCACCCAGGGTTATCCGGTAGTATATGGTGAAAAAATAATCAGTAAAGATGCGCCTACTGTACTGGTATATGGACATTACGATGTGCAGCCTGCAGATCCATTAGAGCTTTGGCACAGTGGCCCATTTGAACCTGTGATCAAAGACGGAAAAGTATTTGCCCGTGGTTCTGCAGATGACAAAGGCCAATTCTATATGCATGTGAAAGCGCTTGAGTTGATGAATCAAACGCAAACACTTTGTACTAATATTAAATTTTTGATTGAAGGCGAAGAGGAAATTGGGTCTCCTAATCTTGGAGATTTTGTAGCAAAAAACAAGGAACTATTAAAAGCAGATGTGATTTTAATTAGTGACTCTGCCATGTTGAGTTTTGATACCCCTTCCCTGGATACGGGTGTGCGTGGACTCAGTTACATTGAAGTAGAAGTAACAGGAGCTAACCGGGATCTACACAGTGGCACCTATGGAGGAGCTGTAGCAAACCCCATTACCATTTTGGCAAAAATGATTGCTAGCTGCCACGATGAGAATAACCACATAACCATACCCGGATTTTATGACGATGTGGTTGAAGCCAGTGCTGCTGAACGTAGCTTGATCAATAAAGCGCCATTTGATGAAAAAGCTTATAAAGAAGAATTAGGTATTAATGCATTATGGGGAGAAGAAGGTTACTCTACCTATGAACGCACCGGAATCAGACCTACACTAGAAGTCAATGGAATTTGGGGTGGATATACAGGAGAGGGGGCTAAAACAGTGCTCCCCTCTAAAGCTTTCGCAAAAATTTCTGCAAGACTTGTTCCCAACCAATCTGCCACAACCATCACACAAAAATTAATTCAGTATTTCCAATCCATTGCACCAGCAGGTGTTCAAGTAAAAGCTTCATTACACCATGGTGGAGAACCTTATATGACACCAATCGACAGCAAAGGATATCAAGCGGCTTCAAAAGCCATTGAAACAACTTTTGGTAAAACACCCATTCCAGTTCGTGGCGGGGGCAGCATCCCCATTTGTTCAATTCTTGAAAAAGAACTGGGTATCAAAATTGTATTTATGGGATTTGGACTGGATAACGACAATCTGCATAGTCCCAATGAGAAGTATAATATTGAAAACTATTTCAAGGGCATTGAAACAATTCCCTATTTCCACCAATATTTTGCTGCCTTAACTTGATAGTGATCAAGTTTAAGTTGTATTGAATCATTGAAGCAGATTTTCCCACGGTATAGATTCGTAGCATCATTTAAAATGCTAAAAAATACCGTATGGAAACAAAAGAACTAGAAAAAAGTACCCGTCAATGGCCTGCATTATTAGGCGATGGTTGGTTAGACCGCTTTTTTAACACGCCCCTGGATGAGTACTTCAGCTTAAGTCGGATAGTAAGTGTCCCCTCCGTAAATGTGAGCGAAACCGAACGGGAGTATATCGTATCGCTAGCTACACCAGGAATGGAGCGAAAAGATTTTAAAGTTGAAAGTACCGATGACACACTCACCATTAGTGCCGAGCGAGAAAAAGAGGAAAAAGAGGAAGGTGAACATTACAACAGAAGAGAGTATAACTACAATAGCTGGTCCAGAACTTTTAGTTTACCTGAAAATTGTAATCGGGATATGATCGATGCCGAATATAAAAATGGTGAACTGAAAATCATCGTTCCTAAAACAGAAGTTAAAAAACCCAAGAACGTGCAAAAGATCTCTGTCAATTAAAGAAGGGATGGCCCCCTTGAGGGTTCCCCCTGCCCAAGTGGGCAGGGGTTTTTTGTGTATGCTACAAACTAAGCAGAGGGTTATATTTGTAGTATGCACATTGATATTCTAACAGTTCTGCCCGGCTTGCTGGAAAGTCCCTTTCAACATAGCATGATAAAGCGGGCGCAAGACAAGGGACTGCTTACGATTGAAGTGCATTCGCTAAGACAATGGGCCGTGAACGAATATGGCCAGGTTGACGATTACCAATATGGCGGAGGCGCCGGTATGGTGATGATGTGTGAACCACTGGCCAACGCAATCGACGCACTTGCTGCTAAAAGAAAATACGACGAGATAATATATTTAACACCCGATGGTGAACGCTTGACGCAATCCCGTGTCAATCAATTTTCCTTACAACAAAATCTTTTACTAATCTGTGGACACTATAAGGGGATTGACGAACGAATCAGAACAAATTATGTTACCCGTGAAATTTCCATTGGAGATTATGTGCTGAGTGGAGGTGAATTACCAGCCGCAATATTGGTAGACGCCATTGGAAGATTAATACCAGGTGTACTAAATGACGAAACCTCCGCACTAACTGATTCTTTTCAAGACAATCTACTATCGCCTCCAGTATATACCCGACCAGAAGAGTTCAGAGGTTGGAAAGTGCCTGATATTTTATTAAGTGGCAATCATAAAAATATTGATGACTGGCGGTATGAAGAGGCCTTACGAAGAACAAAAGAAAGAAGACCAGATTTATTGAACGATTAAATTAAAATTATGTCCACTCCCAGAAGAGACTTTATCCGCAGCATGACACTTGGTGGTTCTGCATTAGCTGCGGGCTTACCTGTTTTTGCTGCAGCACCTACAGAGGAATCTCTGGCGCACTCCGCACAAATGCTGAAACAAGCACCCACCTTCAACATGTGTGGTTATGCCGCACCAAAATTGGAAGTAGTACGAATAGGCATCGTGGGTATTGGTATGCGGGGATCTGATGCGGTAGGACGTCTATCTTACATAGATGGAGTTGAGATTGTAGCTGTTTGCGATAAGTATCCTGAAAGACTAGCTGGTGCACAAAAAACATTGGCAGCAGTCAATCGTCCTAAAGCAAAAGAATATAGTGGTGAAGAAGGATGGAAAGCACTTTGCGAGTCCAATGACATTGATTTAGTTTATATCACAACGCCCTGGTCTTTACATACCCCTATTGCGGTGTATGCCATGAAAAATGGAAAACATGCCGCCACAGAAGTTCCTGCTGCCTTAACGCTAGAACAATGTTGGGAGTTAGTTGACACATCAGAAAAAACAAAGCGTCATTGTATGATGCTCGAGAATTGCTGCTATGACTTTTTTGAATTGCTAACGCTGAATATGAGCCGACAGGGATTATTTGGTGAAATTGTACATGCAGAAGGAGCCTATATACATGACCTTTCCACAGGATGGCTCTTCAATAAAAAAGCCTATGCAGATATGTGGCGGATCAAAGAGAACATAGGGAAGAATGGTAGCTTATATCCTACCCATGGACTCGGACCCGTAGCGCAGTGTATGAATATCAACCGAGGTGATCTCATGGAACATCTGGTTAGTATGAGCACAGGAGACTTTAGCCTGGCTCCCTTAGCGGCTGAAATGGCAGCTAAAGATTCTTTCTTTCAATCGTATGTTGAAAAATCCTATCGCGGAAATATGAATAATACTATGATCCGTACGGTGAAAGGAAAAACAATTTTGATTCAACACGATGTATCCACTCCCCGTCCCTATTCACGTATTCATATTGTAAGCGGTACAAAGGGGATGGCACAAAAATGGCCTGGTCCTGCACGAATTGCTTTTGGACATAGTTGGGTTAAAACAGAGGAAATGAAATCCTTGGAGGAAAAATATACCCTCCCCATCGTCAAACATATTGGTGCCATCGCCAAAGAAGTTGGCGGACATGGTGGCATGGATTTTATTATGGACTGGCGAATGATTGATTGTTTAAGAAATGGATTACCCTTGGACCAGGATGTGTATGATGCTGCTTCCTGGAGCAGTATTGTTCCACTCAGTGTCCTGTCAACCCAGAAAAGATCCCGTACAGTTGATATTCCGGATTTTACAAGGGGGAACTGGAAGCAAAATCAGCCGGTAAATCTTACCCTGGAGGGTGGCGCAACCACTGGTGTTCGCGCTAGCAAGCCAACGCTTAAGATGTAGGAATAAGGATTTAACTTTAGTGACTGTCTAATGCGCACATTACCCATCATCAACGATCCTGTTTATCAATTGCCAGACCATTTTACAGCGTACGAGCGGTTCTGGCTTTCCTACATAAATGACAAAAGGGATTTGCCTTTTATTCATTTATTAACTGGCATACACCTACTGGTTATTCCTGTTGCAATACTCCTTTTTACGCCGCTATTGCAAGGGATGTATTGGTGGTTAGCTTATATCCCTTACTTCTATATCTCTCAGCTCTATTTTAAAGGCCGCTTTGGTCTGATGCTACATTGCATTGTACATCGACGCCTATTTAAAAAAGAAGTAGCGTTTTTGCAACACTGGGTAATTTGGATAGTATGTCCTTTTTTTGGCCACACCCCAGAAACCTATTTTGCACATCACATGGGCATGCATCACGTAGAGAACAACATGGAGGAGGATGCAAGTAGCACCCTTTCCTATCGACGAGATTCTCTAGGAGATTTTATTAAATACGTCTCCCGCTTTCTTTTCTTGGGTTTCCGGGATACATTTCTATATTTCTTCTCCAGAAAAAGAAAACGATTTTATATGCGATTGACCGCAGGAGAGGTTGCATTTTATATAGCATGCATTTTATTATATATCCTCAATGCAAAAGCTGCCTTATTTATATTCATCATTCCTTTTTTCTTTGCTCGCATTGTAATGATGCTCGGCAATTGGGCACAACATGCTTTTGTAGACCCACACAATCCAGAAGAGAATACAATCAATTGCATTAATACAAAATATAACCATGTATGTTGGAACGATGGATATCATGCTATCCACCATGACCGACCTGCCATGCACTACACGGATTTACCCGGAGAGTTTTTACGACTAAAAAGCCAACTAGCTGAAAAGAAAATTTTCACGTTCGAAGGGATACACTACCTACACATTTTTATTTGGCTAATGACAAAGCGCTACGACAAATTAGCTGACAAGCTGATTAATATCGATAATATGTTCCAAAGCAAAGAAGAGGCCATTACTCTATTAAAATCACGCACACAGCCTTTTTTAAATCAAGCTTCCTGACCATTCCACAGTGCACCTCCAATACTGGGCCTGCGTGCACCTGTAACTGAATGAATCACTGTATTTTCTTGTCTCCAACGTAATACAGCCAAAAAGGCCATGATCAATGCCTCTTTATAATTTATAAGATCCGCGGAAGGTACTTCTAGCGTTATTCCAAGTTTTTGCAGCGTAGCTTCTAGGCCTTTAATCAAATATGTATTGAATGCTCCTCCACCAGTTACCAAACATTTTTTTTCAGTATTCCCTTCAGCGAAAGCTAGTGATTGAGCGGATTGACTGATCTGCTCAATGATATGCTGTGTATAGGTTGCCAATAAATCAGGTATAGCGCTACCACTGTCAATCAGCAAAGGAAAAAGTTGGTCCGTACCCATTTCATTGGCTAGTGATTTTGGATACCCCTTTTTATAATACGGATGGCTATTCAACTTAGCTAACAGCTCCGCACTTATTTGTCCGCTCGCTGCAAGATTTCCCTCGTCATCGTAGGGTTTACCCAATTGCAGGGCTAACAAATTGAGTACGCGGTTAGCTGGGCAACAATCAAATGCAACATATGAATCTGCAGCGCGCGTAATATTGGCAATACCTCCCAAATTCAGAAAGAACTCATACCCAGGAAATAAATGGCGTTCGCCCATAGGCACCAATGGAGCCCCTTGACCACCAAAGGCAAGATCCATCGTACGTAAATCAGTCACCACCGGTAATCCCGTCGCAGCAGCCAGCGCAGCTCCTTCCCCAATTTGCGTTGTCAGACCGGTTTCAGGAGAATGAAAAACAGTATGTCCATGACTTCCAATCAAACTGACTTTATAATGAAGCTTATACTCCTCTATAAATCGGTTTACTTCTTTTCCCAGGTAATGACCATAATCAATATGAAGCTGACAATAAGCACGTGCATCTAAATGGGTTGCATTTCGAAGACGGTTCTCCCAATCGGCCGTGTATTTATAGCAAGCCGAAGATTCGATTTCATAAGACCACTGGCCTCCTTGTTCATGAAAATGAGCAAAAACAAGGTCGAGCCCATCCAACGAACTGCCACTCATGATACCCAATGCGTGATAAACCATAAAAACAAATTAAATTCGGCGGGTAAATGTAAAGTGTTCACCCGAAACAAATCGCATGCTAGTCAATCTTTGTAAAGATCACTCCTTAGTTAGTAATTGGATCAGTGAAATCAGAGATGTTACCGTACAAGAAGATCGGATGCGATTTCGAAGAAACTTGGAACGAATCGGGGAAGTAGCCGCTTATGAAATCAGCAAAACTCTTCCTGCCATTCGTAAAGATGTGCAAACTCCATTGGGAGTTGCTTCCCACCAGGTATTGCAATCGCAACCTGTATTGGCAACCATTTTAAGGGCGGGCTTACCCTTGCATCAGGGTCTGTTGAATTATTTTGATAAAGCAGATAAAGCCTTTATAAGCGCCTACCGAAAACACCACAAAGACGGAACATTTGAGATAAGCCTGGAATATGTTTCCT
>CAINBK010000027.1:0-5478 GCA_903846615.1 uncultured Bacteroidota bacterium | reverse complement strand
GTAGTTCAACTTCAGACATTATCGGCCTCATCTATCGTTTGCACTGGAATATCAAACTCATCACTAACTCTAACCTCTCCTTCAGCAGTTCCAACCCAGGAAATCTGCAACTCCCCGAGTGAAACCACCTGTTCAAATCGAACTACCCCTTCTCTATAGAGTTCAAGCAACGCTAGAAACCTAGCAACGACGACCAATGTGGAGTCTGCATCGGCAATTAGCGCCCTGAAAGAAACACGAGAGGCACGTCGAAGATGCTCCACAACCTTTAAAGCCTGCTCCGCTACGCTTACCAAAGGTCGATGTATGTGTTCGATGCTAAAGGTTGGGGTTGTCTTCGGGGTAAGTACTCGATTGGCAATAGCTGCAAACCTTTGCGCGCCAACGCCTATTAACACCTCTGGTAATAATTGAGCAAAGTGCGGTTCAAGTGCTACTAATCTGGCAAATGACTTCTCTTCTCGCTCGATACGTTCGGCGAAGATCGCAGAGAGCTCTTTAAAGGCCCGGTACTGAAGTAATCGAGCAAATAAAAGATCTCGTGCTTCCAGTAGAGCAAGATCCGCTTCGTCATCGATTTGCCCAGATGGCAATAACTTTGCTGCCTTAAGATCAAGCAATGTTGCGGCTACAACTAAAAACTCTGTTGTTTTATCCAAATCCCAGCCATTTTCACTGTTTTCAAGCTGTTTAATATAGGAAATAAACTCATCAGTTACCGTGCCTAGGGCAATTTCGGTGATGTCCATCTTATGACGGGATATAAGTTGTAGAAGTAAATCAAAAGGCCCATCAAAGTTATCTAGGTGCAAGGAGAAACCAGCCACACGCCCATCAGTTATTGAGGTGGGCTGCACAGGTGTGGTGGATAAATTTTCTTGCGACATGCGCACAAGATACCGCCAGCATCCTTGCCTTTGCACTTGCCCCACCGTAGGTTGCCGACATGGGAAAAAACGCTAGAAAGACTTCTCGGTTAAACGCTAAATCGACATATGCTCCTGCTCGCTCTAATCCGCGAGAGGAAAGCCTTGCCACAACATCTGATGTCCTTGGCAAAAAACTTAGAAATTTTCCGGAACCGACTAAAACTCCAGAGGCCGGCAATGCAAGAGTTATCTCGGTAGTAAATCAAAAAGGCGGTGTTGGAAAAACAACTACAGCAATAAATTTAGGTGCTGCCCTCGCTGAAGTGGGACGTAGAGTTCTATTGATCGATTTTGATTCACAAGCATCTATGACAACTGGTCTAGGAATTAAAGGCACTGCTCTTCGCGAGCAATACGGTTCAATCTGGTACTTACTAAATGATTCTGAAGCAAAGTTAGAGGACTTTATTCTCAAGTCATCAGTACCTGGCCTGGATTTCATTAGAGGTCATGAAGATCTTGCCGCCGCTGAAGCTGCATTTGTTTCTGAAATTGCCAAAGAGCATAAACTGCGAAAATTACTAGCTCCTGTGCTAGATAAATATGATGTTGTTTTAATTGATTGCTCACCCTCTCTTGGAACATTAACTGTTAATGCTCTTACTGCTTCAAATGGCGTAATAATTCCAATGGAGTGCGAGTATTTTGCAGTACTAGGTCTTTCTCTTGTAAAAAAGACAATTCAGAAAATAAAAGGAGGCCTGCCTTATTACCGATTAGGTTTGGTATTTGCTTCTTGGGGATGGTTTTTACTACCCAATGCTTTGTTGATAGCTGGTGTGTTCCTTATTGCAGCGCTTTTTGAGCGTCAAGTGAAATTTCCATATGAATTAGCAGTAGACCCTGCTGGTGTCTTGGTGAATACTTTTCCTAAAAAATTATACCCATGGGCGGAAATCAATAATATGCTGATTAAAGACGATTATATTACAATCGATTTCAAGAACAATAAATTGATCCAAAAACAAATCAACGAACCTGTGACCGAAACGATCAAAAACGAATTCAATGCTTTTTGCGCGGAGCAGTTAGCTAAAAACAACTAATTATGGCATTAACCGAGTCCCCTTATTTATTGTATTCAGACGGCGAAGGCAACATCTTTGAAGATGAAACCTTATATGTGGTTGGCAGGGCTGGATGGGATGCCTATCCAATACCAGAGGAAGACTGGATTCCCTTACCCGAAGGTGGAAGCTTGTATGAATTACCTGGCAGAAGAGGTATTGGCATTGATGTAGAAAGTGGTGAAATGCGTTTATGTGAAAAAGGATGGGCTGTAGCTGCTTTCATCCCTCCTGCACATACTGGATTGTATATCGCAGCTTATGAGTCTTTACCTGAAGCACCTTTGTTGCCTTTATTTTGTTACACCGCTGTGGGTTGGTTAGATGGTGTGAACTATGTGCCTGCCGTAAGAATTGAACAAGATATTCGCCAGGATTGTGAAGGCTATGACCAAGAAACGATTGACTATGGTGCAGCACATTTATTAAAAACATATGGTGAGAATAGATTGGTACAACACCTGATGCAAAACTGTTGTATGACCTATCATTGTCCAGCAGCAAGAAATTTTGCGATGGGAAGATGGGAATGCCCCATCCCTATTTCACCTGCTTGTAATGCAAATTGCATTGGTTGTATTTCCTTCCAACCAATCGAGGAAGAAATTGTTTCAAACCAAGAACGTTTATCGTTTAAACCTACTGCAGCCGAAGTAGTAGAATATACTGTTCCGCATTTAATGTCGGCACCATACCCAATTGTAAGTTTTGGCCAAGGTTGTGAAGGTGAACCTTTGTTAATGTGGGAGACCATCAAAGAAGCCATTATTGAAATCAGAAAACATACCGATAAAGGCAGTATCAATATCAATTCAAATGGCTCTAATCCTGTTGCGGTTGCTGCACTGGCTGCTGTTGGTTTGGATAGTTTAAGAGTTAGCACCAATTCTGCTCGACCTGAAATTTACAATGCATACTATCGACCAAATAATTACACTTTCCAAGATATCGTTGAAAGTTTGAAAGTCATGTCTGCCGCAGGCAAATGGACAAGCATCAATTATTTTGTTTTCCCTGGCATGACCGATACGGTTGCAGAATACGAAGCACTTAGACAATTGATCAAAGACACTGGATTAAAAATGATTCAGTGGCGTAATTTCAATATTGACCCAGATTGGTACCTAGGAAAAATTGGTGTGACAGAACCAGGCGAGATCATGGGCGTAAAACAAATGATGGAATTAATTAGAGAAGAATTTCCTGATTTAAAATTTGGCTATTTTAATCCTCCTATTGAACGTATCAAAGGAGATTATACGACTGAATTTGCACATCATTAATATGGACCAATTTTGAAAAGACATTACAACAAAGAAGTTCAAATAGGGACGATACTTGCCATTACTGCATGTATCATCTGGTCAGGAAATTTTATTGTTTCTAGGTATGCAATTCAATTGGCTGGCCCAATTAGTCTTGCATTTTTTAGATGGTCTATTGCAACCATTACCATGCTTCCTTTTGCAATTAATAATTTCAGAAAAGAAAAACATTTATTCAAGGCTAATTTTAGTTATTTTTTCTGGATGGCATTAGTGGGTGTGGCATTATACAATACCATGATCTATCAAGCAGGACATTATACCACTGCTATTAATATGGCATTGTTTGGATCAACCATTCATCCAATTGTTGCTACTTTACTTGCAGCATGGCTGGTGCAAGAAAAATTGAATTGGAAAAGTATCGCAGGGATTGTATTAGGCATTATGGGCATTTTAGTTTTATTGAGTAAAGGTGATCTTAATACTTTGCTGCATTTTAAAATTGCGACAGGTGATTTATGGATGATTGGTGCTGGAATATGTTTTGGCACTTACAATGTATTTGTTCGTAAAAAACCAATTGGTATTTCAAACAATAGCTTTTTACTTGTGCTTTTTGCGATTGGCACTATTTTATTGTGCCCATTCGCAATTTATGAAATGAATTATATCCAACCAGTTCTTTTTAACAAACAACTTTTGTTGATTATTTTATACTTAGGAATCGGCAATTCCACTATCGCCTATTTATTATGGAATAATGCTATTCACAGAATGGGATCGGCAAAGACGGCTTTATTTGGCACTTTAATTCCATTTCTGAGTTCTATTGAAGCACTCTTTATTTTGAATGAACAATTTAATATTTTTCAAATCATAAGTGGTGTGATTATTGTTTCTGGAATAGTCATTAATACTTGGCCATCAAAAATAAAACATGGAACTTAGCACGATCATTTTACTTTGTTTGATTGCCTTTTTAGCAGGCTATGTGGACGCTGTAGTGGGCGGCGGCGGCTTAATACAAGTTCCAGCGGGACTGATTCTGATGCCAACACAAGCAGTATCTACCATCATTGGCACACTTAAAGTACCCTCTTTTATTGGGACATGTTTTGCAACCTATCAATATTTACAAAGAGTTAAGATTCCACTATTAAGGATACTCCTTTTTACAAGCATCGCATTCATTGCCGCTTTCTCTGGTTCTCTATTGCTCACCAGAATGAGTAACCAATTCATGAAACCAGTCATCTTTTTTGTATTACTTGTAATGGCAATTTATACATTTACTCATCATTGTTCCAATTGTTCCAATTTTGCAGCAGGATCATTTCGCCAATTTCCAAATTTTCTTCATGACCAAAAATGTTTTTCATAATTTGACTATTGTTTTTTATGTCATCCACGTCTTCATACAAATAAGTACCCACAAAACCTCCAATATCTTCATCTAACAGACATTCGTCCAAGCTACTATTAATTTGGTCATTGAGTGTTCTTGTAATGTCAGCCTTGAACTTGAAAATGTTCTCGTATTTCCAATTTACTTCTGAATTAAGGTAACTAATAATCTTCTCAGCCCACGCTCTCCTAAAATCCGAATTGTTTTCTTTCTCTTGAGGAACTATTCCAATTAGTTGCTGACTTTTATACCCAGACGTTTGTATCTTAGGTAGATTGCACTTAGACGAGTCTCTCACATAAGTTACTTTTACAATTCCAAGACTCTCTGCCACCTGAGGATTACTGTCTAACACATCGGCAAAATCTTTGAAATATGCATCCATGTTTACATTTGAACCTTTTGTTAAAATAAGGGATAGTAATCCAAATTTGTACTCCTTCACAAAAACCTGATTAAATTTGTTACTCGATTTCTTCTGGGGGGAATATTTGTATTTAACATCACTCAATTTCTTCCTTGTTGCCATTATTGAAATTATGATCAAAACATTAAAATATGAAAGAGAGAAAATAGGCAATTAACTGATACGATCTTTTTTGGAGAATGAAGTCTTACCAAAATAAATCTAAAAAAATTTAAACAATATAATATTTTGGATGTGTTTATTTGTCTCTTTTTTAGCGATCTGCGATTATATGGAATACCGTGACGATACACTTTTAACGTGGCGTTACGGTACTATATTGCACATTATGCAGTATGTTCCTCCGTATGAGTCACCCCGTAGTAGCACGACCGGATTCGGT
>CAINBK010000026.1:0-7837 GCA_903846615.1 uncultured Bacteroidota bacterium | reverse complement strand
GCCAATACTACGGTCACTCCAAACTTTCTGGTAATTTATCTGCCGAATGCGCCCACTGAATTACAAGCAGGTGCTAGGGTGGAGCATCGTGAACTTTTTTGGTGGGGACTTTCCTTGCGCGCTCGTCAGAGTTGGATGTTATCCGCAGGGGTTAAGGTGCAAAAAAAATTAATGCTGGGATATTCTTTTGATATTTACTCCTCTCCATTGAGCGTATTCGATAAGGGTCCCAATGCACATGAAGTAGTACTCCGTTATCAGTTTTTGAAGTAAGCAACGGATTGGCTTTAGGCGATTTCCACTGGGTTTAAATTTGTAAATTCGTAATCCATGGAAGCTGTAGCTACTTTACCAAAGTATAACCTAAGTGGCGAGGAGGAGAAAAAACTCATCCTTCGGGAATATCGTTCCCTGCTCCGACTTCTTAAATCCCGATTAAAGCCCGGCGATAAAAAGCTGCTTCGTATTGCGTTTGAAATGGCTGCTGATGCGCATGTTACCATGCGACGGAAAACGGGTGAGCCTTACATCTTGCATCCCATTGCGGTTGCAAAAATTTGCGTAGAAGAAATTGGTTTGGGTGTTCGTTCTACAATCTGTGCGCTATTACATGATACGGTTGAGGATACCGATATTACTTTGGATGATGTGAAGCGTGAGTTCGGAGAGGAAATTACTCGTATCGTAGACGGACTTACAAAAATTGATAATGTTATTGATGTTAATGCGTCTCAACAGGCAGAGAACTTCAAAAAAATACTTCTCACTTTAACGGACGATCCCCGCGTGATATTGATCAAACTTTCTGATCGATTGCATAATATGCGCACCTTGGATGTGATGAAGCGGGAGAAGCAATTAAAAATTGCATCGGAGACAATTTTTATTTATGCACCGCTAGCCCACCGAATGGGGTTATATAATGTAAAAACAGAGCTGGAAGATTTATCCATGAAATACATGGAGCCTGATACCTATCGGGATATCGCGAGAAAGCTTGCAGAAACAAAAAAAGATCGTACTCGTTACATCAACGATTTTATTCGTCCTATTAAAGAAAAATTAGACCTAGCTGATATCAAGGGAGAAATTTATGGCCGCCCCAAAAGCATCCACTCCATTTGGAATAAAATGAAAAAGAAAGGGGTGGACTTTGAAGAGGTCTATGACCTATTTGCCATTCGGGTTATTCTTGATTCATCCCCTGAAAAAGAAAAAGAGGAGTGTTGGAAAGTTTACTCTTTAATCACTGACGAATACAGTCCCTCGCCGGAGCGACTAAGAGATTGGTTAAGCAACCCCAAGTCCAATGGTTATGAGGCGCTTCATACTACCGTGATGGGTCCACAGGGAAAATGGGTAGAGGTGCAAATTCGTTCGCAACGGATGAATGAAATTGCCGAAAAAGGACTGGCCGCACATTGGAAATATAAGGAGGGTACACAGGATGAAAGTCGATTTGATAAATGGTTCCAGCAAATTCGAGAAGTGATTTCCAATCAGGAAACAGATGGTATTGATTTCCTACACGATTTCAAGACCAGTTTTTTGGCGGAGGAAATTTATGTGTACACACCTAAGGGGGATGTAAAAATGTTGCCCGTGGGTTCTACTGCCTTGGACTTTGCCTTTTCAATACACAGTGCCATTGGCGTTAAAACAATTGGAGCGAAAGTCAACCACAAGTTGGTCCCTATCAGTCATAAACTACAAAGTGGCGATCAAGTAGAGATTATCACCAGTAATAAGCAAAAAGCTTCTGAGGATTGGTTGGGTTTTGTGGTTACCTCCAAAGCAAAAGGCCGTATACGTGATGCATTAAAAGAGGACAAAAGAAAAATTGCGGATGAAGGAAAGTATATGCTGCAACGAAAATTAGAGGGGATGGGTGCTTCCCTTTCGCAGCATAACCTGGATGAGTTGATGCAATGGTATAAAATTGGATCCAGCCTGGACTTGCTATACCAAATTGCAGTGAAGACCATTGATCTGAAAGATCTTCGTTCGTTTAAAGTTAGTGGCGATAAAATAGAAGCTCCTAAGCCTGTAAAGCAACCCGTAGTTGCAGTGGACAAGCCTGATATTGTTCCGCATCACTTACTTCCCAAAAAAGATACAGAGCTGATTATTTTCGGAGAGCGCAGTGATAAAGTGGTTTATAATTTGGCTAATTGTTGCAAGCCAATTCCCGGAGACGACGTGTTTGGATTTGTTACTACCGGAAAGGGGTTGACTATTCACCGTACCAATTGTCCGAATGCAGCCAAGTTGTTAGCTAGTTATGGTCACCGTGTAGTAAAAACAAAATGGGCCAAGAATAAAGAGATTTCATTCCTGACGGGTATTAAAATTGTTGGACTTGATGATGTGGGGGTTGTGAGTATGATCACTAATCTGATCAGTGGGGAACTGAAGATTAATATTGCTGCTCTGACCATTGAGGCAAAAGAGGGGCTGTTTATGGGTAATATTCGCTTATATGTTCATGATAAAGAGGAGCTTGAGCGGTTAGTCCAGGCCCTTTTAGGGTTGCCTGGTGTGGAATCGGTTGAGCGGTATGATATGGAAGATATCCCCTCTTAGTTTCCGGCATATTTCTTAACTTGAACAGCTAAAATTTCAACTGCTCAAATCGCCTGCAATGATTCAAACTGCCAAGCGGGTTTTTGCTTTATTAGTACTAACCGGCACTTACTTTTTTTCTTCTGCTCAAAGTTTTACACTCAATTGCACGCGTGATACTTTAGTGCCCAGTTGCCCTGCCAACTTTTGTTTCACGTTGAAAGGACGTCTGCCTGATATCCGCAAGCAAAGCAGTTCTTATACCATCAATCCCACAAGTACTACACCCGGTTGTTTCCCAGTTTATGTTGCTCCTAATGATCCGCAGGGGACACCAACTAATTTAACAGTGGACGATACGTACACGCCGTTGGTTACAATTGGATTTCCTTTTTCATTTTATGGAAGCACGTATTCTACACTTGCCGCCAGCACCAATGGATATTTGACTTTTGATGCATCCCTTGCTGGTATGTATGCTGCTTGGAGTATTCCGGCTGATTTGCCCAGTGGTAGTTATGACAGAGCCACTATCATGGGGCCCAACCACGATTTATATCCTACTACCACTCAGCCTAATCAGCGCATCCAATATCAAGTGTTTGGTACCGCACCGCATCGGAGATGGATTCTCAGTTTTAATGAGGTTCGATTATTTTCTTGCACAAGCTTAACACAGAATACACACCAAATTGTTTTGTATGAATCCTTGAATGTTGTTGAGGTGTTGGTTTTCAGTAAACAAACCTGTGCTACTTGGAATAGTGGACGTGCCATTGTTGGAATTCAGGACTGGGATCGCACGTCTGGTATGATGGCTCCTGGTCGTTCTGCTATGGGTCCATCCTGGGGTTCGTTAAACATGAATGAAAGTTGGCGTTTTGTCCCTAACGCAGGACCTTCCTTGTTGAAGAGAGTGGAGTTGGTTGATAATGTCGGTGCCATTGTTGCAACGGTCTTACCAGCTGGTACCGTTGATTTAGGAAATGGTAATTTGGAAGTTTCATTTCCAAATATTTGTCCTCCAGCCGGCGCTATTACAAACTATGTTATTCGTTCCGTTTACGAAAAGTTTGATGATCCAACGGTAGAAATTTTTGGAACTGACACCGTGCGTGTTAATCGTGCTGCGGGACTTGCTGCTACGGCTACACCAAGTGCAGCTTCTTGTGGAAACGCAAATGGTGTAATAACCATTGGAGCCCCTTCGGGCGGTACCGCACCTTATCAATACTCCATTAACGGAACCAATTGGCAAAGCAGCAATATGTTCAACAGTTTGGCTGCAGGTTCTTACACAGTAATTGTTAGGGATGCACCAGGTGTTTGTAATATCAGTATTCCTGTAACAGTTGCTTCTGCTGGACAACTAGCAGCAACGATTGGTGCTGCGCCTACTGCTTGCACCGGAGTTAATAATGGGAGTATAACAATTTCTGCGGCAGCGGGTGCCGGTCCTCACACATTCAAATTGGATGCGAATCCTGCTGTACAAGGAACATTGCCATTTACCTTTAGCAATGTTATATCTGGCAATCACACCGTAATTGTTACTGATTTGGCTACGGGTTGTTCATCTGGACCTCAAACCGTGAATGTTGCGGTGGGTGCCGGTGTTGCAGCAACCACCACAACGGCAGCCAGTTCTTGTCCCACAACTACCAACGGTAGTATCACAATTAATGCTACAACGGGTACTGCGCCCTTTACATTTCAGCTGGATGGTGGAACTATTCAATCAGGTTCCAACCCATTCACGTTTAATAACGTGGCACCAGGCAGCCACACGGTAGTGATCAGAGACAACTTGGGATGTCAGCTAAACCGAACATTAGTTGTAGCAGCAGGTCCACCGCTTACAGCAAGTATCGCTGCAGCAGCAACAAGCTGTGCGGGTGCCCTCAATGGTACGCTTAGTGTTACCCCTTTAAGTGGTACAGCACCTTATGAGTTTTCAATAGACGGTGGTTCGTTTTTTACGGGAGCTGCTCCTTATACGTTTAATGGGCTTTCTGCTGGAAATCACTCTATTTTAGTTCGGGATGCTTTGGGTTGTGTAAGTAATGCATCTGTCGTTGCAGTTTCACCAGGGCCTTCTCTCACGACTACGGCAACGTCTACGGCTGCATTGTGCAATGGCGGAAGTACAGGAACTCTTTCTGTTGTGACACCTACGGTGGGCACAGCACCCTATCAATATTCGTTGGACGGAATCACTTGGCAAACTAGTAGTCAATTCACTGGCGTTCCTGCGGGAACCCATACCATTCGTTTTCGGGAAAGTAATGGTTGTGTCGGTACTACTTCTGTTGTGGTAACGGAGCCTCCTCTCATTAGTGCAACCACTAATACAGTCCCTGTAGTTTGTAATGGACAATCTAATGGGCAATTAAGTATTACAACCAGTGGGGGCGTTCCGCCTTATCAATTTAGTGTGGATGGTATTAATTGGCAAGCTGCTACATCATTTAATCTGACCGCTGGTAATTACACGCTCACTATAAAGGATGCTAACAATTGTACTCGTACTACACCGATAGTTATCACGGAACCTGCTGCACTGGTTGCAACGGCTACGACCACCAATGCATCTTGTAACGGAGGTAACGATGGCAGTTTAACCATCACTGCGGCGGGTGGAAATGGAAGCTTCAGTTATTCCATTGATGGTGGAGTAAGTTGGCAAACTACAAATACCTATAACCTTGCTCCCGGCACTTATGCTGTTCAGGTAAAAGATGCGTTGAATTGTATCGTTACACAAACGGCTGTGGTGGGACTAACTAACGACCTAACATTTACTCCGCAAAGCGATGCTACTATTTGTGAAAGCAGATCAACTCAATTGACTGCTGTGTCCAATGGCTTACAATATGACTGGGCACCTGCCACCGGACTTAATGCAGTTAATATTTTTAACCCAATAGCTTCACCGATTAGTACCACACAATATGTAGTAACTATAACATTGGGCCGCTGTGTTGACCGGGATACTGTGGTGGTGCGCGTGAATCCTGCTCCTGTTCCAGATGCTGGTCCTGATCGTGTGATTTGTTATGGCCAGTCTGTAACGCTGCAGGGATCAGGTGGAACAGTTTATCAATGGGCTCCTGCTACTTATCTGAGTAATCCAGCACTACCTAATGCAGTTTCTACTCCTGATCGTGATATATTTTATGTACTGTCAGTTTTGTCAGATGCCAATGGATGCGCGGCCTTGGTTACTGATACAGTTCGGATAGCCGTTACACCACCCATTCAGGTTAAAACATTCCCAGCTGATACTATTGGATATCCGGGCGATCAGTTTCTACTACTTGCTGTACCCAACGATCCGGCTGTAACCTTTTACACCTGGACCCCAGCTGTTGGGCTGAGCAATGCGCTGGTTAAAGATCCCACTGTAACTATTGGTGCTATTGGTTCCGATGTTCGTTATAAAGTGGTAGCCTCTACTAATGCAGGTTGTAAAGGAGAAGCCTACGTAAATGTGCGCGTTTATAAGGGACCGGATATTTATGTTCCTTCTGGTTTTACCCCCAATGGAGATGGTAAGAACGATAAGTTTACGCCCTTCCCTGTAGGTATGAAAAGCTATAATTACTTCCGCATTTTCAACCGGTGGGGTCAGGTAGTATTCCAGACGCGCAAACTAATGGATGGTTGGGATGGTACCATTGGCGGACAATTACAGCCCGAGGGAATTTATATCTGGATGATCGAAGGTCTTACCAAAGACGATCGAATTATTACCAAAAAAGGTTCTGTAATGCTGATCAAATAGGCCTATTTTCGCGACGCATATTTTTACAACATGGTCGATGTTATTTTGGGCCTCCAATGGGGCGATGAAGGCAAGGGTAAGATTGTAGATTTCTTCGCAAAAGACTATCAGGTTGTTGCTCGTTTTCAGGGCGGACCTAATGCAGGACATACCCTTTATGTCAATGACAAAAAATTAGTACTCCACCAAATTCCCTCTGGAATTTTCCATCCCGGCATTGTCAATTTAATTGGCAATGGAGTTGTGTTGGATCCAGTAACACTCAAACGCGAATGTGAAAGTGTAGCTGCTTTTGGAGTGGATGTAAAGAAAAATTTATTTATTGCGGATCGTACGCATATCATTGTTCCCACACATCGCGCGCTGGATAAAGCTGCTGAGTTATCAAAAGGAAATCAGAAAATAGGCTCAACCCTAAAAGGGATTGGTCCTGCGTACATGGATAAAACGGGGCGTAATGGATTACGGGTTGGTGATTTATTGGATAAGAATTTTACTACGCAATACATTAAGCTTCGTTTAAAGCATCAGCGTTTACTGGATAGTTTTGGATTTCAAGAGGACATCAGTGCTTGGGAAGAAGAATTTTTTGAAGCCATAGAATTTTTGCGTCAACTTAATATTGTAAACGGCGAATACTTTATCAACGAAAAAATAAAAGCAGGTAACAAAGTATTGGCAGAAGGTGCACAGGGAAGCATGTTGGATATCGATTTTGGAACTTTTCCATTTGTCACTTCCTCCAATACCATTTCTGCCGGCGTTTGTAATGGACTGGGAATTGCTCCCCGTCAGATTGGCGAAGTGATTGGCGTAACTAAAGCTTATTGTACCCGTGTGGGTAGCGGACCTTTTCCAACTGAGTTGGAAGATGCTACCGGAGAAGAACTACGCCGAATTGGTAATGAATTTGGAGCAACTACGGGCAGACCACGCCGCTGTGGATGGATTGATTTGGTTGCACTCCGCTATGCCTGTATGATCAATGGCGTAACACAAATTGTGATGACCAAGGCCGACGTATTAGACTCCTTTGCAGAATTATCTGTTTGTACTGCTTATGAGGTTGAGGGCAAAAAAACAACAGAGATTCCTTATCAATTAGAACGAACAAAGCCTAATCCCTGTTGGGAGAAATTTTCCGGCTGGAGTGTAACAACCAGTGCCTGTAAAACCTACGCTTCCTTACCCGACGCTATGAAAACGTATGTAAATTTTATTAATACATACTTGGGCGTGGACGTAAAATATATCTCTAACGGACCAGGACGTGATCAATTAGTATCTGTTTCCAACTAAAAAAGAATTTAAAAATTTGGCGATTTAAAAACTTCGCCGAAATTTTACAATACTAATCCGATTCTGCTATGACTACAAAATCAGAAAAGGCAAAAAACCTTGCTACTACAACTGGAAAAAATTCCGGCCCTGCTGCTGCAAAAGATTCCTCTAAGCCCAAAAAGAGTCAACAGGATGATGAGGAGGAGGATG
>CAINBK010000025.1:0-1755 GCA_903846615.1 uncultured Bacteroidota bacterium | reverse complement strand
GCTCACCCAGAAGATGAGTGAGCCACAAGCACCATAAATCCCTCTAACGGAGGGTAGGTGGTTTCGGGAAGAAATTCCCGAACCATCTGACGAAAGCGTATCGCTAATTTAGTTTGGTATGTGAGAAAATCTCACAAAATTGCAAACTACTTTGGGTTACTTTTTATGGCTGAATGGTTACTGTCGAAACTTTCTGCGCTGAGATAGTTTGATGCATAACAGTTCCTGGAAAAGCAAAATTATTAGTGTTACAGAAGACAGATGCATTCCCAGCTTCAGTCAAGATGAGCGAAGTTTGTAGAGCAATATAGCCACGCTGACCCGCTGCAAGCCTGACTGCACGTGGGTCTCCGAGAGTGGCGTCCTGAATACCGCAATTCACGAATTCGTCTCCCCCAGTAAGACCTACTCGTACCAGTCCTGTCCAAACCAATAAGTAGGCACCGGCAGGAAGAGAAAGTTGAAGCACGGTAGTGCCCGCTTGAGAAATATTTGTATCCGTTGTTTTGGTTTTCAAGAAAAGTGAAGATGTGCCATCTGCACCGTTGCTCCCATTGGCTCCATTAGTTCCGTTGTTACCAGTTGCGCCAGTACTGCCATTAGCACCAGCAGAACCGTTAACTCCATTTAATCCAGCAACACCTGCCTCACCTTTTGCGCCGTTTGGTCCAGCAACACCAGTTAAACCAATTGTTCCTACTTCACCTTGAATACCGCTTAAACCAGCAGCGCCTGTCTCCCCTTGATCGCCATTTAGTCCGGCAACACCTTCTTCACCTTGCAAACCATTTTTACCGTTTAGACCGCTTTCTCCTTGAATACCTACGATCCCCTGGTCTCCTTTAGCGCCAGGTGTATCAATTGCATTAGAGATTGTGTTATTTAGAATTAATCCGGTAACCAAACATGTAGTAATAAAACCGCCGTAACACAAAGGAATTACATTTTCCTTCATCCATCTAACTGGTACAGGTGGTCCAGTTGGTACGGAATAAATCGGATAAGGATCCAAATCCAAAATGTTATCTTCAATCGCTTCATTAATTTGTAATGGCTTTAACAGAGCACCTGTATCTTTCAGAGGTTGTATTTCTGTCGGAGGTGGTAGATCTATCTTGGGATTCTCTACCAGGGAATAAATCTTGTGTTTTATTCTATTAAGAAATGAATTGTCGTTGAAAGTCATGGACGTAATTGCCCTCTCCGATTGCCTACAACAAGTTGATCTAGGATTGAGCGTTGGTACAGAGAAATGAGTGTATGACTGAAGGCACTAAACATTCTCAGTAATAGGTACCGCGCCGACTTTTACTAAGGGAACTTCGCAAATCGTCCCATTTGTGCACTGTACGACTCGAAATCAGAGGGAGAAAGTCAGAGAAAAGATCTAAAATATAGGTATGAAGCCAATGATATTTGACGTAGTAATTGAGATTCCGGCCGGCTCAAGAAACAAGTATGAGATCGATCATGAAACCGGAAAGATCCGTTTAGATCGAATGCTCTTCACCTCTACTCGTTATCCATACGATTATGGCTTTGTTGAAAATACCCTCTCACTAGATGGTGATCCCTTAGATGCGCTAGTCATGTTGGATGAACCAACTTTTCCAGGATGTGTAGTTTCCTGCCGTGCTATCGGAATGCTTCGAATGACAGACGAAATGGGTGGTGACGACAAATTACTTTGCGTTGCAGCTGGTGACATTCGCAAGGATTACCTTACTGATATCAAAGATCTGCCAACTTTTGAAT
>CAINBK010000024.1:0-2160 GCA_903846615.1 uncultured Bacteroidota bacterium | reverse complement strand
TAATTGCAAGGGGAGGGAATAACTTAAAGGCGCAGTTGAATTTCGGAGTTAGAAATTCAGCTGGTAATGCAGTGGGGGGGTCAATTATATCAGATGGAAGTTTGAATGGAGGATTGGTGCTGCAGGGTAATTTAAATGATCAGCCCTCTGTTACGCCACATATTTTTGTGAACCCCAGTGGTGATTTGTTGGTAAATACTACTACGGACATAGGGGCTTATAAACTACAAGTTAATGGAGATATATATTCCCAAACAGCTCGTTTCTACGCTGTGAACTCTGGGGGATACGATAAGAATCTTAATCTTCGTTCAGATGGTACATTAACTACATCTGCATCTGATCTACGACTAAAGCGTGATATCGCAACAATTACCCAGCCTTTAGAAAAAGTAATGGCTTTACGAGGAGTAACTTATAATTGGAAGGATACTTCTTTGCCAAAACGTATGATGGGAATGATTGCGCAGGAAGTTTTAGCGGTAGTACCTGAATTGGTCTTTCAGAATAAAGCCGACGGGTTTTATGGGATTAATTATGGAGAAACGGCTGGGCTGTTAATTGAGGCTATCAAAGAGCAGCAGCATCTTATCGGGGAGCTTAAGTCCGATTTATTAAGACAGCAACAGTTGGTACAAGCTACATTGCAGGAAGTAATTCAATTAAAAAAACAAATAGCCGAGATTAAAAGGCAACATTAAAATATACTAGTATGAAGAAAATTAATACATTTTTATTAGGCACTGCATTATTTGGTCTGCTTGCATTTGCCAGCGAAAAGGTATACGTATTTAAGTTTTCCGAACCTCAAATCAATTATCATTGGCAGAACTTGGAGG
Organism: uncultured Bacteroidota bacterium; assembly: GCA_903846615.1. Classification (GTDB taxonomy): domain Bacteria; phylum Bacteroidota; class Bacteroidia; order Chitinophagales; family Chitinophagaceae; genus JJ008. The sequence goes on along the minus strand of CAINBK010000024.1, from coordinate 1,321 downwards.
CTATCAAATTAATGATGGATCAAAGTGCGTTACCGCATAACCAGGTTAAGCAAGCGGTGGGTGCTATTGATTCCTTGCAAAAGGATATGCGATCTGTGCTGACAATCGACACAACTGCGCAGTCTATCAAGTAGATTAGTGGTTGGTCACTCCGATTGCAACTCCGGACCAGTCTGGATCTGCAGCGCCGATCCATTTACCAGTAGTACTGGCAATTGTGGCATGCACTCTTCCAAATTGAGCAGGTTTGTTTACGATTTCTATATGCTTAATCTTTTCCTTGATTAAATTCAGCGTAGAGGAGTTTTCCCAAAAAACAGTTGGATGATTCTCAATTAAAAGTTTTTCGGGTAATTGAAACACTCGCGCTGCAGCAAGGGCTTGTTCAATAGGTAGGTCCCTGTCAATGATTCGACTGATTGTTTGAACAATAGCAGGAACAATACGAGCCCCTCCGGCTGCACCAATACTCATAAAAGGTTTTCCATCTTTAAAAATGAGAACTGGCGCAATATGGGAAGATGCGCGTTCGCCGGGGTTCATTTTTCCAAGATAGGGCCCCATTGTTGTAGCCAACATAAAACCTCCATCTTCTGCGGCAACTTTAGAGCCCATCGTAGGCCCCAGGGATTGTGTCAGGCTTATAATATTACCAGCTGCATCACTGGCTACCAGATGCGTAGTATGTCCATTCTGAAAACCAATACTATCCGTAAGGGTTTGTTGTTTATTGTTGGCATCCTGCCATCTCTTTTTTGCGTATTCAAGTCGGGTCAACTTTTCTTGATCTGACTTTAAAAATTTTCGGTCTTCGTAAGCAAGTTGATGAACGCTGGCGTGTTTGAGCAAAAATTCTTCCTCTGTGCAATTCTTTAAATCATTTTGTGCAAGCAGGTGAAGCATCTCAATCACGATCGCTCCGTATGCAGGCATTCCAATAGTGATAATCTCAAAACCTCTATATGTACCTCTTAAAAGAGTAGCATTCTCAGCACGATAATTAAGCATGTCTTCCCATGCTAAATATCCGCCGCCTGCTTTTAATTGTTTGATCAGTGATGCTGCAAGGGGGCCTTTATAAAATGATTCTCCTTTGTCATTTGCAATGGATGCTAATGTAGAAGCAAGTGCTGGTTGCTTAAGCCAATCTCCTCCTTTAGGGAGCGAATCACCCACAAAAAAATGCTTTTTGGTGGCTTCAAAAATTTGTAAATCTTTTTTTACTGATTTTAATCGATCGGCTTCGTCTGGAAGTAGTTGAAAACCTTCCTTGGCATATTGTATGGCTGGTGCCATTACTTGCTGCAACGATAGAAGGCCG
>CAINBK010000023.1:0-7616 GCA_903846615.1 uncultured Bacteroidota bacterium | reverse complement strand
TGGTGTTGGCGTTGGTGTTCCTCCCCCTCCATTTTTTGATTTGGAACAGGCACCACTCGCTAAGAGCACCAATAAGGGCAGAATAAGTAGATTTTTTTTCATATAACTTAATCTTTATACAGAGAAAAGGGAATTCTGTTTACAGTTTCAAAATAAAAAAATACTTCCCCCTTAAAACCTAGGGATCGGTTAAGTTGTACCATTTTTTGCATGAGCACAGTATCCGCCTGATAGCCATCGCCAAGTGAAGTGAGTATACCAGGTACAACCTTTTCTAATAATGAATCCGGGACCTGGCTCCGAAGTTGTTTTAAAATAGTAGTGTAGGCATCAATATTATATCGATAAAGTTGTGGGATGATTAAGTCAGCATAACCTCCCTTTAGCCACGTAGGCCAATCTTGCAGATATTCTTCAAGACTCCAGGGATAAATACTGGGCGCCCATGAAACTACACAAGAAGGTTTTTCCTTTTTAACGGCTTTATAGATTTGTGCTGCATAGTTTGATAACTTTTCAGCCTTCCACTTTAGAAATACTTTATCCTTTGGATTGTCAGGAACAGATGCGCCACTAAACTCATTTTGATAGAGGGTACGTGTATAAGAGTCGTATCCACCTTCTGCTGGCATTGCTGGTAATCGATCATCGCCTTGTATACCGTCAATATTGTAATTTTTTACTACTTCAAGAATTAGCGATTGCAATAGTTGCTGAGGGCCAGGATGTAAAGCATTCCACCAGTAAAATCCATTCTTTTGCAATAACTCACCTTTTGTATTGCGGCCACACCAAGTTGGGTATCGTTTCAGCCACAAAGAAGCCGTGTCTTTATAGGCATAAGAAAAACCAAACTCAAACCAAGCATGGATTTTTAAATTAGCACGATGCCCCTCTTCGATGATCTCACGCAATGGGTCTCTACCTGCAAAATCAGGATGCTGTCGAATGTCAATATATTGCTGCTGAACAGCACTTGGATATAGCGTATACCCCCCATTCCATACCACTACAAATAAGGTATTTAACCCCGCTTGTTTTGCTTGCGAAACAGTTCGCCGTATATTTTCCTTTGAAAGAAGAGCGTTGCTGGCTACATTGGTTACCCAAGTGCCTTTTATTGCTTCCGACTTAGAATTTTGTGCCACTACAAAAAGTGGAAAACAAAAAACTCCCACCAATAGTATTACAATTCGTAAATAAATCATCAAATGGAATTGGATGAAGTGATTGAAGTTCGAAATTCCTGGTATCGGTTATATAAGTGATGCGCTGCGCCATATACAGATTGAGGACTCATAAAATGAGAAAACTCAAAAGTGATTGCTTTATCATAACCAGCGCGAGCAGCTGCCTCCAACTTTAGTTTTAACTTCTCAAATTTGATAGGTAAAAACTTGATGGGCATATCCCGATCAAATGATTCGGCATTAGTCCAGCACTGCATACCGTAACGATCAGCTAATTTTTTATTAATACTGAAAAAGTCCTCTAGTTCGTGGTAGCCAATATGACCATCCTGAAATGCCACTGCATCCACAGCACCCTGAATGCCCTGAAAAATTTCATTCCATTCCTGCTCATGTTCTTGCAAGGAGACAGCATCAGCCTTTGACAACTGCCCAGAAGCTGCTAGTACGGCTTTTTTTCCATCTATCCAGGGTGATATGAAAGTAGGTAGTCCATTACTAACCTCCTTACAAAGCTTCCCTAAAGTGTGAAAAGCCTCAATGGCTCCCTTCGTTTTACGGCTGATCTCCATACTCAAATACCAGCCTTGAAAAGAGGGATGATGCCCATAGCGAGACCATACCTCATCGATCACAATACGATTTAATTCAATTTCTTCTTTCATCTCGCCGGTATCCCAATAATGACCGCTATCATAAAGACCAAAATAAAATTTCATTTGATACCGATCGGCTAGTGTACAAAAAAGTTCTACTAAATCAATTGGAGGTTGGTAGCAAGTACGATGCTTAAGTAAGTAGGGCGAAGGATAAGTAAGAAATGAACGGTAGCCGCTACGGATTAAAATAACTGTGTCGATACCCGCATTTTTCATATGCACAAAATCCTGCTCCCATTCTGCCGGGCCCCAATTCTGGTGGGGTATATCGTGGCTGATTTCGTCTAAGAATGTACCCGTGATTAACATGTAATCAATTTAAATTAAGTTCCTGATTCTTCACCTTTTTGTTTGAGTGGCACTAACCAACTAACTAAAAAAGCAGGAAGTGTGGAAACCAATACCCAAACAAAAAACTGAGCATACCCTAAATAATCGCTGATTGCACCGCTGATCATCGATGCAATGGTATAACCGAAATAAGTTATCGCGCTACCAAACGCATAGTGAGCCATTTGATATTTACCAGGAGCAATCTGTTGCATGATAAATAAGATAATCCCAATAAAGCCAAAGCCGTAACCAAAATGTTCAATAGCAATAGCTGCGCCAATCACCCACAAAGAACTTGCTTGCGTAATGGCCAAATAAGCATAGGCTGCAAAGGGCAGATTAAAGAAGGCGCAGAGTAATAATAGCGTTCTCCTGTTAAGCCCCTTGTTTGATACAAAATATCCGGCAGCCAGTGAGCCTAGCACAAATGCAGCAGTACCATAGATACCTGTAAGCAATCCAACGGTGGATTCCGTTAAGCCAAGTCCTCCCTCAGCAATGGATGCTTTTAAAAAAAGCGGCATGATTTTGATTCCCTGCCCCTCTGCAAAACGATATAATACTATAAATAAAATACCGGCCCCTATATGCTTCTTCTGAAAGAAGCTCACCATCACATCCTTCAAGGTGTCCCAAACCTGTGCTGCACTCTGGATTGACTGTTGAACAACTTGCTCAGGCAATACTCGACGATTATAAATTCCAAGAAGCAACATCACCAATGCATAGATTGCTAAAACAATTGCCCATGCATCACGATCACCCAGCAAAGGAATTAATACACCCGCCAAAAAAACCATACCCCCATTGGAGAAAAGCTTGGCGACATTATAAAAAGTTCCCTGCCAACCAACATAACGCGCTTGTTGACTAGGTGATAATTCACTGAGATAAATTCCATCAGCCGCCATATCTTGGGTAGCTCCAAAAAAAGCAATTAGAAAAAAAAGTGTAACGGAAAGTGGAAAAAAAACTGAGGTGTATAATGAAAGCACCGAAAGTGAAAAAAGAAGTCCACAAGCAAGTTGAGAAAACTGGATGTAAAACTTTTTGGTTTTATAGAGTTCCATAAAAGGCCCCCACAAAGGCTTAAAACTCCAGGGTAACACAATAAGTCCAGTCCAAAAAGCAATTTGAGTATCGGAATATCCCAAACTTTTATAAAGAAGTGAGGCGATGGTTCCTCCTAGGACTAAATTGGGCAAACCCATGGCAAACCAAGTAGTGGGTATCCACGAAAGCGGATGTTTAGGCTGTGATGGCAAGCGTAGTTATTTAATAAATTATTTTAAAAACGATTTGTGAATTTATAATATTATTTAAATAGATTCGCGAGGAACCTGTCATTTTTATTCACATGCGACTTGCTGCCCTATTGCTATTGACCTGTTTTTTGAGCACTACAGGATGCAAAAAAAAATCAACTCCTGGCGGAGGTAATCCTACACCCCCAACTCCAGCTTGGGATCCTAACGCCATGCGTGGTGCCTGGATTACTACAACTGCAAGCACAGCCTTAGATAGTCGAGACAATATTCGACAAATGGTTAGCACTTGCAAAGCTGCAGGTATCAATCATTTGTTTGTTGTTGTTTATAATAATGCCCGCACTACCTATCCCAGCAACGTAATGAATACGTTGATCGGTAAGCCGATTCTGGAGCGGTTTGCAGGAAGAGATCCATTGCAAGAATGCATTGAGGAAGGGCATGCCGCAGGCTTAAAAGTGCATGCTTGGTTCGAATATGGATTCTCCTCCTCGTACAGTGCCAGTGGAGGGGCTATTGTAGCAGCAAAGCCACAATGGGCAGCCAGAGATCTTGCTGGCAACTTGGTGGTAAAAAATGGATTTGACTGGTTAAATGGGATTCACCCCGAGGTACAGCAATTCATGATTGACCTATTTAAAGAAGTGGTAAGTGGTTATGCCATTGATGGAGTACAAGGCGATGATCGTTTACCTGCTTTACCAAACACAGGAGGATACGATTCCTATACAGTTAATCTATACAAAAGTGAAAACAATGGCGCCAATCCTCCCACTTCAGCAACTGACACCAGCTGGCTTAGATGGCGTGCTCGAAAACTTAATGGTTTTGTAAAGCGACTCCGCTCCGAAGTCAAAACTATTAAGCCTTCTGTTCTATTTACTATCTCCCCTAGCCCACATCCCTTTGGATACAATGAGTACCTGCAAGATTGGCCCACTTGGGTTGACAGCACGTGGATAGATGCAGTGCTACCACAATGCTACCGATACGACATCAATGGATATACAGCCGTGGTGCAACAACAAAAAACAGCACATCGGAATCCTGCAGTACCGCTTTATCCTGGAGTATTACTCCGTTCGGGAACTTATACGGCCAGTGCGGCTATGCTGAGCCAAATGATCCAAGCTAACCGTAATAATGGATTCAAAGGAGAATCCTTCTTTTTCTACGAGGGCATCAAAGAGGTCAACTCCTGGTTTGCTGGACAATACCCCTTTATTAAATAATTGCACATGATAACACGAGTTGTGTTCGCCATTCTTGTTCTATTTTCTATTGAACAAGTAAATGCACAAACCTATACCAAATGGGTAGACCCTTTTTTAGGAACCGGAGGACATGGCCACGTGTATCCAGGCGCAACAGTACCCTTTGGCATGGTACAATTAAGTCCAGACAACGGCGTAGAGGGTTGGGATTGGTGCAGCGGTTATCACTATAGCAGTAAAACAATTGCTGGATTTAGTCATACCCATTTAAGTGGCACTGGAATTGGCGACTGGTGTGATATCTCAGTTTTACCCCTAACAGATACAGCACAAATTCGCGCAAAGAAAATTTTAATTCCTTTTCAACACCAAAATGAAAAAGCAGAACCCGGCTATTACTCAGTTCAACTTGACAACCAGGTAAAAGTTGAATTAACTGCTTCTGATCGAACTGGACATCATCGGTATAGTTATCCGAGTACAAAAGGCTGGGTACGATTTGATATGGGATTTGCAATAAATTGGGATCAGCCTACTGCAGGTTATCTGCAATTAATAGATTCCTTCACATTAGTGGGATATCGTTTCAGTATGGGTTGGGCCAAAGGACAGAAAGTATATTTCGCTGCGCGATTCAATCAGCCAGTTCGTCAGCTAGTTTTTATAGATGATTCTGTGCATACACGCTATCGTGCGGAGGGAAAGCAAGTCAAGGCATTGCTCGAATTCAATACAATTCAACCCCTACAGTTTAGTGTAGCCCTCAGTTCCGTTAGTACAGATAAAGCACGAATGGAACTCGGCAATCAATTTACTAACGACTTTGATCAAATTGCACGCAAAGCAACAAATCGATGGGAAAAAGAATTAGAAAAAATAAAAATTGATACCGCTGACCAAGCTTTTGCTACCCGATTTTACACCGCACTATATCGCACTGCATTAGCCCCGGTAACTCATAGCGATGCAGATGGTCAGTACCAAACCTACGATAACAAGATTCGCCGATTCACAAATGGAGTTAATAAGTATACTATTTTCTCCCAATGGGATGTATTCAGAGCACTTAACCCGCTTTTCACCATACTCCAACCCGAACGATACAGAGACATGCTGAACAGCATGCTTGCATTTTATGACGACAATGGACTATTACCAGTGTGGGACATCAGCACATGGGAGGCCAATACCATGACTGGTTATCACAGCGTACCCATTTTAGCGGATGCTATCTTAAAGGAGATTAAAGGATTTGACATTTTCCGAGCCTATGATGCGATGAAAAAAAGCGCAAACCAGTCCCAACGGGGAACTCCTGCCTATAAAGAATATGGCTATCTCCCACATGACAAACATGGCTGGAGTGTTACTACTACCTTGGAATATGCCTATGACGACTGGTGTATTGCCCAAGTGGCAAACAAGCTGGGACGTACCGAAGATTTTAAAATATATAGCCAGCGCGCAAACTCATACAAAGCGCTATTTGATTCCAACTCTGGTTTTTTCAGGGCTCGCATGAGCGATGGTAAATTCAAAGAACCCTTTGACCCCTTACTTAGTGAGCACGGTTTTGAAGGACAATATATAGAGGGAACTGCCTGGCAGCATAGTTTTTTTGTACCGCATGATGTAGAAGGATTTGCTTCCTTACATGGGGGGAAAGAAAAATTAATAAAAAAACTCGATGACCTATTTACTGCCCCTTCTGAATTACATGGAAAGGATGTATCAATAGATGTAACAGGATTGATAGGCCAGTACGCGCATGGCAATGAACCTAGTCATCATATCATTTATCTCTATACAGCGTTGGGAGCACCTGAAAAAGCGGCACAATGGATTCGAGTTGTAGCAGATAGCATGTATAAGAATGGTCCAGATGGTCTCACTGGCAATGATGACTGCGGACAAATGAGTGCTTGGTATATCTGGTCAGCCTTGGGAATGTATCCGCTCAATCCAGCATCGGGCCAATATGTATTTGGCCTACCCTTGATCAAAGAGGCTATTTTAGAAATGCCCTTAAATAAAAAAGTAAAAATCCAAGTAATTGCTGTTCCCGGCGTTGGAAAAAAAGGAATTGCAAAAGTCAAATGGAATAAAAAAGAAATACCGGTGCTTTCCATTTCTCACCAACAACTCTTGGAAGGAGGAACACTCACTTATTATGTTTATGAGTAGCTTAAAAAAAATATCACTGACAGGAAACGGCTTGCTCCTTTTATTAGTATTTCCTTTCATTAGCTTTTCACAATTACAGGCTAAGCTTATTCCAAAAAAAGGATTGATTATTAACCAAGGCTCACTCCAATGGGCCATGGGTTCAGAAATTAATTTTCTAAATGCAGATCGGAAACAACATGAGTATTATTTTACCTGGTGGGAGCAAGATGCAGATACCACCAATCCTCAGCAAGATGTTTTATTTATTGGCAGCTCCAACACGGCTGTTCAAGGCACATTTACCCTTTCACGAAGCAACAATAAAATAAAAACTGAATTAAACTGCACTTGGAATAAGAATACACCCGGCGTATGTGATTTACTTTACACCCGTCTTTGGTTTCCATTTTTTGAAACCGCCCTTTGGAGTGATAAAGACGGCAAAGTGATTCAACACCTTGAAAAAGATTTTGAAGACACCGTATTAATTGCTTCAACACCTTTTGGCACTTATCGCTTTAGCGCCTCGAATCCTTTTTTTATTAAACTCGACACAGCCCTCCATCCTGGAGCAGCAGAATTTACTACTCGCTCACAATTCATACGCTTTCATGACCGTTCTGAAAGCTTACTGGAAAAAGAAAGAATCATAAGATCATTCAGCATCGAACAATTGGAAGCTCCCGATTTTACCAAAACAGAAATGCCCCTTGCTGAAAATCCTATCCAACTAACGCACTCCACAGATACATGGGTGCCTCCTAGCGGAAAAATGATCTTACTCCC
>CAINBK010000022.1:0-2761 GCA_903846615.1 uncultured Bacteroidota bacterium | reverse complement strand
ATCAAAAAATGAGAAAAATGCTAGTTTATTAAAGCATGGAAAGCTTGACATTACTTTTTATCGTGATGATGTCAGGAATAAAATTCTAGCACCAGATACCATGCACCTGCCTTTTTCCATTGAAGGAAAAACTGTGATCTTGGTTGACGATGTACTATTTACGGGCAGAACAATCAAAGCGGCACTTGATGCCTTATTTGATTACGGAAGACCAGAACGAGTGAAATTATGCGTGTTGGTTGATCGAAAAGAACATCGTCAATTTCCCATTCAGCCTGACTACACTGGAATTGCCATTCCTTCAAATCAAACTGATAAATTAAAACTACTGAGTACGCAGAACAATGAACCTCAAGTAGTTCTACTAAATCAATAATTTCCCTTAATTTTGCTTTTTAATGCAACTATCCACCAAACATCTGCTGGGCATTAAAAATCTAACGCAGGAAGACATTTCCCTTATTTTATCTACGGCGCAACAATTTAAAGAAGTCTTACAGCGGCCTGTAAAGAAAGTTCCTTCATTAAGGGAAGTCACGATTGTAAATCTTTTTTACGAAAACTCTACTCGAACTCGTATTTCATTCGAGTTAGCAGAAAAAAGATTAAGCGCAGACGTTATCAATTTTACGGCCTCTGCCTCCTCAGCTGCTAAAGGCGAAACTTTATTAGATACTGTCAATAACATTCTCTCCATGAAAGTGGATATGGTTGTGATGCGTCACAGTGCTAGTGGAGCTCCTCATTTTTTAGCTGATCATATTCCTGCTGCAATTATCAATGCAGGAGATGGAATTAATGAACATCCTACTCAGGCATTACTCGATGCTTTTTCTATTCAAGAAAAAACAGGAACATTAGCGGGAAGAAAAGTAGCATTGATTGGAGATATCATGCATAGCCGTGTTGCACAAAGCAATATTTATTTATTAAAGAAAATGGGTGCTTCTGTGGTTGTTTGCGGACCGCCTACTTTAATCCCCAAGCACATCGCAGCAGCGCTGGGGGTGGAGGTAAGTTATAATCTTCGGGAGACCTTAGCTTGGTGTGATGTTGCCAATGTGTTACGTATTCAATTGGAAAGGCAAAATCAGGTTTTGTTCTCCTCTTTAAGGGAATACAACTTAGCCTATGGAATTGGTAAAGATTTGTTGGATAGCTTAAATAAGGAAATCGTTATTATGCATCCTGGTCCTATTAATCGAGGTGTAGAATTGAACAGTGATGTGGCAGACAGTAAACAGTCCATCATTTTACAACAAGTTGAAAATGGTGTAGCTGTTCGAATGGCTGTGCTATATTTGTTATCTGGTCGGTCTGTTGCCGAATAAATAGATTCCCATGAATCGTATATGCCTCTTTCCTGGAACTTTTGATCCGCTTACACTAGGACATGTGGACATCATCAATAGGGCTTTGCCTCTTTTTGATAGAATTATAGTTGGAATAGGTTTGAATGCGGCGAAAGGACCTATGTTTACTCCAGAAAAACGATTGCAGTGGATCCAAGAGATTTATAAAGACGAGCCAAGAGTTCAGGGGGCTATTTACGATGGGTTGACTGTTGAGTATTGTAAAAAAATAGGTTCCAAATTTATATTACGGGGCATTCGCTATGTAAGTGATTTTGAGTATGAAAAAACGATTGCTGATGCAAATCGTACGCTGGACCGTACTATTGAAACTATTTTTTTGACAGGCGAACCCAAGTATACTTCTGTGGCCTCCACCATTGTTAGAGACATTATCAGAAATGGGGGAGATGCTTCTCCTTTTTTACCAGATGTGATTTCTAGGTCGATTCCAACTGTTTAAAACCTGCTGGATAGTAGTATACGTTTCTGAGAGGTATTCTTCCAAATTTTCTAGAGAAACCCATTCGATCTTTTCAATGTCTTCTTCCAATTGAGGCGTAAGTGTTGAATTATCAACTGTGCTAGCTTTCATTTCGAACCAATGTGTCTCTTTTTGCAAGTTCAAGCCATTTTCCTCATAGCTGTGCGTAGTTACTATAATTAAATTTCCTATTGTTAAATTACGGATCCCTGTCTCCTCCATTACTTCTCTAATGGCACAGGCTTTGATATCTTCCCCGGGGTCTAGTTTTCCTTTTGGCAGATCCCATTTTTTTCGTCTGTAAATGAAAAGAACTTGATTCTTTTCGTTTACAACCACTCCGCCACCCGCTATTATTTTCTTTTCCATCTTCGATTATTTTATGCCTTTAGCCAGGCATTTTCATACTTTTGATTTATGCGTGATGCAACTCTAATAGCTGAAAAACTTTTACAAGTTAAAGCAGTTCAATTAAACCCAGCCAATCCCTACACTTGGGCTAGCGGATGGAAAAGTCCTATTTATTGTGATAATCGTAAGGTGCTTTCTTTTCCCTATGTCCGAGATTATATAAAGTCAGAGCTATGTAATGTGATTTTTGAACAATATGAGGCCGCAACATTGTTAGCTGGTGTAGCCACCGCAGGTATTCCTTGGGGTGCGATGGCTGCAGATCAGCTCAAACTTCCGTTCATTTATGTTCGTCCAAAACCCAAGGAACATGGTCTAGGGAATCAGATTGAAGGCGATTATCAAGCAGGGCAGAAAGTAGTAGTGATTGAGGATTTAGTTTCCACTGGAAAAAGTAGCTTACAAGCTGTCGATGCTTTGTTGGATAAAGGCCTCGATATTATTGGAATGGTCTCCATATTTAACTATGGATTCCCAATTGCCAGTGAACAGTTTACGAAAAGAGGTTTAAGCT
>CAINBK010000021.1:0-2402 GCA_903846615.1 uncultured Bacteroidota bacterium | reverse complement strand
GTATGATCTACGGCTACATCGTTCTCAATTAAAATAAAATCAGGCCCAACAGCCCCTATGGCAAATTCGGGATTTCCCGGGGCTCCAATTTTTTTGGTCATTAGTAAATCAATTTCCGCATGTAATTTTTTAGCAAGAATACATCCTATGGGTACGCCGCCTCGGGGAATAGCGAGCACCACTACATTTTGCTTGTAGTAATCCTTTAGCAGAATCACTAATTGCATTGCGGCTTCTTGGCGATTTTTGAATAGCATCTGTGCGTAGCTATCCAAGTTACCTGGAATGGGAGGCATTCCCATTGAGGCTACTCATCCGTCCTATTGAGAGTGGTCAGTTACCGCACCCGCAATCAGATCACGAATTACCACCGAGGCAGCAACGGATCCAAAGGTGGCGGGCAAGTAGGAAATAGTGCCGTAAGCTGATTTTTTGTAGTTCCTTCCATCGGTTAACATCAGACTTTCTCGAATGGGTTCCTCTGGGGAAAACACCACTTTTAACCCCTTTCGAATCCCAAATCGGGTTTTGAGTTGTTTTCGTATTTGCTGGGCAAAAGGACAATTATAGGTTTTTGAAATATCAACAACGCGTAATCGAGTTGGGTCAAGTTTTGCACCAGCTCCCATACTGCTCACCATCGGTATTCCGCTTTCCATAGCCATTTTGATAAAAGTGAGCTTTGGGGTTATACTGTCAATAGCGTCAATGATATAGTCAGGTTTATTGGCTAGTTGTGTTATAACCATCTCTGGATTTACAAAATCTTGCACTACGTTTAGCTGTAGCTCAGGATTAATTGCCAATAAACGCTCTTTCATAATGAGTGCTTTGGGTACTCCATGGTTGGTTGCCAAAGCGGGCAATTGCCGATTTCTATTGGTAGGGTCCACCGTATCGCCGTCAATAATGGTCATTTTCCCTATACCGCTACGGGCAATAAACTCTGCCGCATAGGAGCCCACGCCCCCGAGGCCTACTACCATTACATGGCAATTATTCAGGTGTAAAACAGCCTTTTCTCCTATGAGAAGCGTGGTGCGGGATAGCCAGGATTGATCCATACTGCAAAGCAAGTGATTTGTGGGTTAGCAGAGAAATCAACATAGGTGGAAATAAATTTTCTCAATGAAATTTTTGGTAGCGGATAAAAAATCTATATTTGATATCGAAATATTTCCTAACCCATTAACATTCTAAATTTAGAAAAATGGCAACTAAGAAGAAAGCTAAAAAAGCTGCAAAGAAGCCTGCTAAAAAAGCCGCCAAGAAAAAGGTAGCTAAGAAAGCAGCAAAGAAGCCTGCTAAGAAGGCTGCAAAGAAGCCTGCTAAGAAGGCTGCAAAGAAAAAGTCTGCACGTAAGCCAAATGCGGCTTTCATGAGAGCACTGACTCCTAGCGCGGCACTTGCTGCTGTAGTAGGTTCTAAGGCGCTTCCTCGTACTGAAGCTGTTAAGAAGATTTGGGGCTACATTAAGTCCAAAAAACTTCAAGACAACAAAAACAGACGTATGGTTAACACCGATGCTAATCTGAAAGCAGTATTTGGTGGTAAAGGCCAGGTGTCTATGTTTGAAATTGCAAAGTACCTCGGTAAGCATCTGAGCTAAGCTTTTCAACTCATTTTTGAGAAAGCCATTCAGCAATGAATGGCTTTTTTCATTGTAGGAATGTGAATTATAGTAGTTGAATCGACAGATTTATCCAATGGGGATGCTAATGCGTGTGATACTGCCTTTTCCAAGTTCGCTTTTAATTTCTAATGTCCCCTGGTGAAATTTGATTCGTGACTGAATGCTATCCAGTCCAATCCCCTTTCTTATGTTTTGTAGATCAAAACCGCGACCATCATCTTCATATACTAAATAGAAGTTCTTTTTATCAAAATGAAGCGTGAGTATAACTTGATCTGCTTCGGCATGCTTGAATGTATTATTGAGTAGTTCTTGTACCACTCGATAAATCATTCGCTTTTTACTAAGATTTAAGTTATAATCTTCCTGCGGTGAGTAGATCTCCAGCTTAAATGTTGGTTTTTTCATTACCGAACAGGAGTTGATTAATTCCCGAATCGATTCACGCAGTCCAATATCTTTTAGTTCTGGTGGAGCCAGTAACCGCGATAGGGTGCGTACTTGATCTATGGTATTTTGTAGGGCTTTTTCTAACTCTGTCAGTTCTTTTTTGGTGAGCGTGCCTTTGGACCTCAGCATTCCAACATACATGTTGATATAGACCAGCATCTGACCCACTCCATCATGTAAATCTTGCCCTATTTCGTATCGCTGTTGGTCCTCCGCTTGTAGGCGCGCTTCAGCCAGTTCTTGTTCCTTACGGACCTCTTGCTCCACCATGGCCTTTTCCATGGAACGAATTTTTGTAACATCCCAATGAATACCCACG
>CAINBK010000020.1:0-1569 GCA_903846615.1 uncultured Bacteroidota bacterium | reverse complement strand
ATATGACGCCCTGGAGTGGATGAGTCAACAAAAATGGAGTAATGGTAAAGTTGGTTTGATAGGTTGTTCTTCTACTGCTGAATGGCAGATGGCTGTCGCTTCTCAAAACCATCCTGCATTGGCCGGTATGGTTGCTCAGGGTTTTGGAGCAGGAGTCGGTAGAGTTGGTAAATTTATGGAGCAAGGTAACTGGTACAGAGGTGGTGCGCAACAGATGTTATTCACCTCTTGGTTATACGGTACACAACATGATAAAATGGCCCCTCGTCTACCTATAGGCATTGAACAAAAAGACTTACAACGTATTCAAAAATTCTATGACATGGGACCTGAAATGCCAAGAGTTGATTGGGCCCAAGGTTTAAGACACTTACCAGTGCAAGACATCATCAAAAATGCACAAGGAGCAGATGGTGTTTACGAAAAAATGGCAATCAGAAAACCAAACGATCCGGCTTGGTTCCAAGGTGGATTGTACCACGATAATATGCCAATGGAGGTTCCTGCATATTGGTTCATAAGTTGGTACGATGTGTCTTCTGCACCAAATATTGCTTTATTCAATCATGTTAGAAACGCAGCTAGATCAAAAGAGATAGCAGATAACCAATACTTAGTGATTGCGCCAGTTTTACATTGCTCTTACAAGCGCGCTACTGAAAATACAATCGTAGGTGAACGCAGTGTAGGCGATGCACGATTAAACTATGATGATTTAACATGGGGTTGGTTTGATATGTTATTGAAGGGTGAGCAAAATGATTTCAAGTCAACACAGCCAAGAGTTCGTTATTATACAATGGGGTCTAATAAATGGCAACAAGCCACTTCGTTCCCTTTACCTAATACAGAAATAAAAAATTATTATTTAGCTAGTGCAGGCAAAGCCAATACAAGAAATGGTGATGGTGCTTTATCTTTAGTTGTGCCTTCAAAAGATGCTCCTGATGCATTCACCTATGATCCAATGAATCCAGTAAATTCATATGGAGGTAATGTTTGCTGTACAGGTAATGCTGTGCAAGGCGGCAGTTTTGATCAATCACAAATGGAATTAAGAAATGATATTTTAGTGTACACATCTGAGCAATTAAAAGAAGGCGTTGAAATCAGTGGCTTTATAGAGTCTACCCTATTTGTTTCTTCAACTGGACTAGATACAGATGTGACGATTAAATTAATTGACGTTTATCCGGATGGTAAGGCTTATAATTTAGATGAAACAATTCAACGTCTTCGTTACAGAGAGGGCTACGATAAAGAAGTGTTCATGGAAAAGGGCAAAGTGTATAAAGTGGATTTAACACCAATGGTTACAAGTAATTATTTTGCAGCAGGTCATAAAATACGCATCGAAGTATCTAGTAGTAATTTTCCTAGATTCGATCGCAACCTAAACACTGGTGGCAATAACTACGATGAGCCTAAAGGTATTGTGGTGGAGAATAAAATTCACCATTCTAAGCAATATCCTTCTGTTATAAAACTACCTTTTATAAAGCAATAAATTATTCACTGTTACATTTGATATCACTTCTTCTGTTGAGAAGCCCTTGCATTCATGAGGCT
>CAINBK010000019.1:0-7974 GCA_903846615.1 uncultured Bacteroidota bacterium | reverse complement strand
TTGCAGGTTTAGAAAAATTCACCGGGAAATATTGGTCAGTGGATTGGATGGCGGATTGTAGAAACCTATGTCAATAAAAACCCAGACATCACCCCGGTGCAACTCATGCAAAAATCTGCCGCTGAAATTTTGGAAAAAGCAAAGTACAAGCCGAGATAAAAAATTGATTACTGGCTAAAGGATTAATTGTTCTTGTAGGGAACAATCATCTCAAAAGAAGGGATCTGTACCGTAAACTGTTCGCGGGTGTCTAAATTTTCCATTTCATAAGTACCCACCATTCGTCCCATTTCTGTTTTTAAATTACAGCCACTCACATAGCGATAGGTTTCCCCAGGAAGAATAACAGGCTGCACTCCCACAACTCCTTCTCCTTCCACTTCCCTGCGTGTGGCGTTACTATCAAAAATGAACCAATGTCTACGATGAAGTTGTACAGGAAAGGAATTATAATTTTCAATTTCCACTCGATAGGCAAACATGTATTCACCCTGGAGTGGATTGCTGTAATCCTCCTGATAAAATGTTTCGACCGAAACCTGAACACCCTCTGTAATCATCGATGTCATGCGCCAAATTTAACCTTATATCCCAATTTGGAAAGAAATTGTGCAAGCTTTTGCCGGTGATCGCCCTGTACCAATATTTCACCGTTTTTTACTGACCCGCCAGAGCCGCAATGATTCTTGAGCTTTTTACCCAATTCTTCCAAATCTGCTGATTTTCCTACAAAACCTGTCACAAGTGTAACAGCCTTCCCGGCACGTTGCTTGGTGTCCAGGTATAAACGCAATTGCTGTGATCCCGGTGCCAAGGTTTCCTGTTCTTCGAATGACTCAGGCTCAAAGGAAAAGTTAGGATCTGTGCTGTAAACAAACCCCCTTGTATCGGATTGATGCTTTTTTGACATAGCCCTTATTCTTTAATTGCTTTGAGACTCAAATCCAGACTTTTGGCCTGGTGAATGAGCGCTCCCACACTAATATAATCAACTCCACTAGCAGCGTAATCACGAATATTTTGGAGATTGATTCCACCGCTAGCCTCCGTTTCAAAGCCACCTTCCCTTTTAATCAAGATCACGGCTTCACCCAACTCTTTCGGCGTAAAATTATCCAGCATAATGCGAAATACTTTACCCCTTGCGTTTAATAGTATTTTTTTAACATCATCCAGACTTCTGGCCTCCACCTCAATTTTCAACAATGGATTGACCAATTGCGTGTAGTTCCAAGCTTTTTCAATAGCCTTTTCCAATCCACCACAAAAATCTATATGATTATCCTTGAGCATGATCATATCGTACAAGCCAAACCGATGATTTGTTCCACCTCCGATACGTACCGCTTCTTTTTCCAGTAAACGAAAATTAGGCGTTGTTTTACGCGTGTCTAAGAGTTGTGTTGGGTATCCTTTGATCTGATCAAGATATTCACGCGTTAAGGTAGCAATACCACTCATGCGTTGCATGCAATTCAACACCACGCGTTCACATTGCAAAATAGTAGGGATGTAGGATTCAATGATAAATGCACTCTGTCCTGGCTGCATTGACTCCCCATCTTGTTTATTTGCGGTAAAAATTGCTTCGGGATCCTTATACAGAAAAATTTGCTTGGCTATTTCAACACCCGCTAAGATTCCGGTGTCTTTAATTTTCAATTCCGCCTTTCCTCTTGCCGTAGCAGGAATACAGGCCAATGTCGAGTGATCCCCTTCGCCAATATCCTCTATAAAGGCGGCATCCAATAATCTGTACAAGGCACGTTGATCTATCATGATCCTTGCTTAATCCATAGTTTGGATACGTAATTCACGTACTAATTCTTTTCCTCCCTTCCCTCTGAGAAATACATTTACCCGATAGTCAGCCTGCTGCGTTTTGAGTGTTCCGATAGCATAGGATCCTGCCGGTGACTTACCCTTATGTTTCAATTCAAAACTAGTAACGGGATGCTGTGTAAAAAAACGAGTCAATTGTGTTTGGCCTTGTGATCGAGAAGTAGCACCGGTTTGATCAGGAAGTGTTAATTCAACTGTTTCTTCAAAACGTAGCGCCAAATTGTTGGCATTTCCTGATTTTAAGGCAGCCAGTACGGCTTCCAACGCATCCTGCCTGCTAGAAACAGCGCCTAAACCTAAAAAAGCAAAAAGTAAAACTCCCAACGTGGGAAAAAGAAGAAGATTTTTTTTCATTATGTCTAAGATACAAAAAATAAAAGGGCCAAATTTTGGACGTAAATTTACCACCACAATTTTAGCACATGGCGCAGCAAAAAACAATGTTGATTATCATGGACGGCTGGGGAATCGGGAAAGTCCCATCCTCAGATGCCATACGCGCTGCCCATACTCCATTCACTGATTCATTATATCAAAATTATCCGCATACCACGCTGGTAACCTGTGGCGAATCTGTTGGTCTGCCTGAAGGACAGATGGGGAATTCTGAAGTAGGACATTTAAATCTGGGTGCTGGCAGAATTGTTTACCAAGAATTACAACGAATCAATGTGGCTATTCGGGATGGATCCTTTAACAAAAATCCAGTTTTACTAGCAAGTATACAGCAAGCTAAGCGCAGCGATAAAGCTCTACATCTGATTGGACTAGTCAGTGATGGCGGAGTACATTCACATTTGAATCATCTGAAAGCCATCATTGATTGCTGCGAAAACGCTGGATTAACCAAGGTTTTTATACATGCCTTCACTGACGGAAGAGATTGCGATCCAAAAAGCGGATTAGGATTTATCAAAGATTTACAAGCTTATATTCAAAATCACACTGGTCAATTAGCATCTATTTGTGGTCGTTACTATGCCATGGATCGTGACAACCGGTGGGAACGCGTAAAGTTGGCCTACGATGCCCTGGTAAATGGAAAAGGACAATTTGCACAAGATGCCACAGCGGCCATTGAGAAAAGTTACGCCCAAAATATTACAGACGAATTTATTCAACCGACTATCCTGACCGATACCAATAATAAACCACTTGCTACTATACAGGATGATGATGTGGTAATCTGTTTCAACTTCAGAACAGACCGCTGCCGGGAGATCACACAGGCCTTAACACAACGCGATTTTCCTGAGCAAAACATGAAACATTTGTCTTTGCATTATACTACCATGACGGAGTATGACAAGACTTTTGAAAACGTACAAGTGCTTTTTGAAAATGATAATCTTGATAATACCCTGGGAGAAGTGCTAGAGAAAAATGGTTGCACACAGATTCGCATTGCAGAGACTGAAAAATATCCGCATGTCAGTTTCTTTTTCAGTGGAGGCAGAGAAAAACCATTTGAGGGCGAACGAAGAATATTAATCCCTTCTCCTAAAGTAGCTACCTACGACTTGCAACCTGAGATGAATGCAGCAGCGCTTACAACTGCCATTGTAAATGAGATAGAAAATAATCCACCTGACTTTATTTGCCTGAACTATGCCAATGCTGATATGGTTGGACATACCGGTATCTGGGAAGCCGCTATCAAAGCTGCAGAAACAGTGGATCAATGCGTAGCACAGGTAGTAAAAGCCGGGTTGGAAAAAGAGTATACAATTTTTCTAACAGCCGACCACGGAAATTCTGATTACCTGATCAATGAAGACGGTACACCAAACACTGCCCACACTTTAAACCCCGTTCCCTTATTTGTGATCGATAAAAATTGGAAGCCAGTACTTCAGCCCGGTAAACTGGGAGATCTTGCCCCCACTATTTTAAATCGTATGCAAGTTCCTATACCTGCAGAAATGACCGGGACATTATTAACTAACTAACAAGTGCTATGAAAAAAATAAAAGTTATCGGTTGGGTTGCCCTTGGCGCATTAATGATTATTCAATTTATCAAACCTGCCCCCAACCAGTCAGTCGAACCACAAGCAAATTATATCGGCAATAAACATGAAGTGCCTGCCAATGTGAAAACTATTTTGGACAAAGCCTGTATGGACTGTCATAGCAATAATACACGCTACCCATGGTATGCATCCATCCAACCCCTAGCCTGGTGGTTAGCTGATCATGTAAAAGATGGAAAGAAACATTTGAATTTTGATGAGTATACGCAACGTTCACTTCGTTACCAATACCATAAAATGGAAGAAACCGTAGAAATGGTTAAGGAAGAAGAAATGCCACTTCCCTCCTATACCTGGACACATACGGATGCGCGTTTAAGCAATGAAGAACGCGTAGCGATAACTGGCTGGGCGCAATCAGTAATGAAAAATATGGAAGTCCAATATCCCATGGATAGCTTGGTGAAAAAATCGAAATAAGAGAACCAATTGTCAAAAACTTTTTTTCACGCTGCTCGTATACTCACTGTTTTAGTATTCAGTAGTATTACTGCTATTGCGCAAACGCAAAAAGACAGTACTACGTTGGATTTAGAGGAAGCCATCATCTACTCCAATAAATTCAAGGAGAACAGAAAAAATATTGCACAGCAAATTGACGTAATCACGGCTCGAAAGATTGCGCAGGTGAACGCGCAGAATACTGGAGACCTGCTGATCAATACCGGTACACTCTTTGTACAGAAAAGTCAGCAAGGAGGAAGTAGTCCTGTGATTCGCGGTTTTGAAGCCAGCCGTGTATTGCTGGTGGTCGATGGAATACGGATGAACAATGCCATCTACCGAGCGGGTCACTTACAAAATGTAATCACGGTTGATCAGAATATGCTAGAGCGTGTAGAAGTGCTGTACGGACCTACTTCTACACTTTATGGGAGTGATGCATTGGGAGGTGTAGTTCATTTACGAACCAAACAACCACGCTTTTCTAGTAGTGGAAAAACAGAATTAGCCACCAGTACACTTGCCCGCATCAGTTCAGCCAACCAAGAGCGTACCATCCATCTATCAGAAGAAGTTAGTGGCAAAAAATGGGCCTGGATTCAATCCATTACTTACAGCAATTTTGGAGACATGAAAATGGGTTCTCATTACCCAAAAAAATATCCTGATTTTGGCCGCCGCTCTCAATACATTCAAATTGGAAATAATGCAGATCAAGTTGTAACAAACGACGATGACCGTGTGCAACGTCACTCCGGGTATAAACAATGGGACATATTTCAAAAAGTCCGATTTAAACCCAATGCGGATAATCAACACATTTTAAATATTCAACATTCTAACTCCACCAATATACCCCGCTACGACAGATTACAGGATCAAAAAGTATTTCCCGGCATTGGAAACACCTTACGTTGGGCAGAGTGGTACTATGGACCTCAGACTCGTTGGCTTTCCTCCTATGAGTGGAGCAATACTAAAAATAAAATAGCAGATGAGTTACGTCTTATAGCAAGCTATCAGGATGTCAAAGAAAGTCGTCAACAAAGAGAGTACTTAGCCTATACAAGATTTGACAGTAGAAGAGAACATATTAAAATAGCGGCGCTGAATTTTGATCTCAAAGAAAAATGGGGTAACCACGAGCTGATTCTGGGTGCAGACGGGCAATTTAATTTTTTACGTTCGAGAGCAGACCGAACAAATCTGCTTACAAGGGCGATCACCCTATTGGATACACGCTATCCTAATGGAAAAAATGAAATGCATCTATTCGGTATCTACGCTCAACATTTAGTGAAAATCAACAATGGAAAATGGATCATTAATGATGGACTACGACTGCAAAGAACCCTGCTTCGTTCTACGATCGCCGACAATAGCTTTTTTAGTTTTCCGTTCGTCCGTATAGACCAAAAAACAAGTTCGCTGACTGGAAATTTTGGACTTGTACATAACGCTACTAAAAGCGTTCGCGTTAGCACTAATTTTTCCTCTGGCTTTCGCGCACCCAATATTGATGATGCCGCACGAATCTTTGAAAGCAGCACAGTACTTAGAAGGCTGGTGGTACCAAATCCTTTGCTTAAACCAGAATACACCTATAACGGCGATCTTCAACTACAATATAAAAGCCAGTCTTTAAAAATTGAGCTTACCGGATTTTATACGCTTTTTAGAAACGCCATTGTTATGGCTCCCTTCCAATTAAACGGCCAAGACTCTCTTCTTTACAACGGAATACTGGCGCAGGTAATTGCAAACCAAAATGCACGAAGTGCCTTTATCCGGGGATTCAGCTATAAATCTGTTTTAGGACTTACCAGTCAATTAAGTTGGGAGTCCACAGTTAGTTTTACCTATGGCCGATTTAAAGCAGCGGACGGGTCAGAAAAACCCCTGGACCATATTCCTCCTGTTTACGGACGCAGTGCCTTGCTCTATAATAAGGATCCCTGGCAAGGGGAATTTTTCCTTTTGTTTAATGGTTGGAAACGAAAACAGGATTATAATCTTGATGGGGAGGACAATGTGCAATATGCTACCCCAGACGGCACCCCAGCCTGGTACACCCTGAATCTTCGGATCAGTTATCAGTTAGAGAAAAACCTGCAATTGCAGGTGGGACTCGAGAATATTCTGGACCGGAACTACCGCTATTTTGCCTCTGGGTTTTCAGCCCCAGGCCGCAATTTATTTGTAGCGATCCGGGCCAATTTTTAACACCGGGTGCAGCAATTTCTGCGTTAAAATGTCTTACATTCAGACTACCAACGTCCCCTATGACAGAGGAAGTCATCTTAGAAGGTTGTCTACGCAACGATTCTGTTGCACAGCGAGAACTCTACAATACGTATAGCCCTAAAATGCTAGCCGTTTGTTTTCGTTATGCACATAGCAGAGAAGATGCGGAGGACATGTTGCAGGAAGCCTTTATTAAAGTCTTTACACAACTGCGCACTTTTGAGAATCGCGGCTCTTTTGAAGGCTGGATCCGACGTATTGTTGTGCATACTTGTATCAATACACTAAAGAAGAATAAAAAATTCAATGAAAGTGTGGATTTGATACATGCGGCAAGTATTTCGATTCGTGAAGAAACTGTGCCTGCCGTAGTGCAAGTAAAACAAATCGTAGACTGTATTCGAAGTTTACCAATCGGTTACCGAACTGTATTGAACTTATATGCTATCGAGGGATATAGTCACCGGGAAATTGCACAATTGCTGGATATTGAAGAAAGCACCAGCCGAAGTCAGTTTACAAGAGCCAAGGGGATGCTGGAAGAACTATTGATTAAAAAGAACATTCTGCAACCAAAACAGAAAACCGACTGGTTGCAGGCGGTTGGACAACATTAACTAACACTGCTTACGTATAACGTGGGTTTACGAGATGGATGGGAAGAATAACGATAGAGAATTTGAACAATTTTTAAAAGAGAATGCCGATAACCATCGGTTATACCCTGCTGATTCCGTATGGGAGAGCATACACGCACGCCTGCACCCTAAAAAAAGATGGCCACTTACTGCACTTTTATTACTGGCGTTTACCACAGGTAGTATCACTTGGTTTGGCCCTGGCGAACGCAGTATTGAGTCGGTTCGCAGAACTGACAAAGTCGAAGCAGCAGTATCTATTGTAAAACAGAGTGATGCCCCTGATTTTGCTTCTGACTTTACTCAAGAGCTTACCTCAAGCGAAGCTGAGACAGAGGTAGCTACTCTCGCAAAAACAGATGCCTTCTCTGTTGCGCCCACTGAAGCTCCCACTGAATCTTCGCCGATACCAGCAACCCAAATCGAACCAGCTATAACAGCGATTGAAGCGCCGGCAAAAACCAACAATGAAGGAACCGCCATAGCAGAGACTGCAGCTTCCGTATCAACAACTGCTATTACTCCCAACGAGCCTTCCTATCCACTTTCGATCGAAAGTGTTACCAATAGCTATCAACGACAAAAACACAGTCCGCGTTTTCGCTGGCAATTACATTTTACACCCACGGTTAGTTACCGTTCCTTAAAAGAAGATCAGAAATTTATTGCACAGGCTCGGATGAATTTATCAGCTGCGCCATTGGCAGCTACTACAGAGCTAAGCAACGTAATTAATCATCGTCCTGACTTGGGCATGCAATTAGGTTTACTGGG
>CAINBK010000018.1:0-5181 GCA_903846615.1 uncultured Bacteroidota bacterium | reverse complement strand
CCTCGCCACTAACGTTCTCCATGGTATGGAAAAAGTCCCCGGGGGTAGGATGTTTAAAAGCCCAACGACGAACATATTCTCGAAATGCTCTATCAAATCTTTCTTCCCCTAATACCTGATCACGTAAAGCGTGTAACATCTGCGCCGGTTTCATATACGCAGTAATTGCCAAGTTGTTTTGCTGTACAACATCTGGAATATTATAAAGGCCATCCATTTTTTCACCAAAGGTCATACGCACCATAAATGGAGCTGATGGATCCGGAAAAAAACTGGATTTAAATTCTCCTTTATTAAACGCTGACGTGGATAAATCATTGATAAAGGTGTTGAACCCTTCATCCATCCACGCATATTTACGTTCGTTGCTACCTACAATCATGGGGAACCATGTGTGACCAAATTCATGATCCGTAACACCCCAGAGTTCTTCTCCCATACTACGCGCACTGCAAAATACAATACCCGGATATTCCATACCGCCTACTATACCGGCCACATTGGTAGCAGCAGGGTAGGGATACTCAAACCATTTGTTCGAATAATGTTCAATGGATCCTTTGATCATTTCAGAAGAACGTTGCCAACCATTTTTCCCAATACTCTCTTCGGAGTAAGCACTGATGGCCATACATTTTTTTCCGCTGGGTAAATCGATTTTTGCTGCGTCAATAATAAATGCTTTTGAAGCAGCCCAAGCAGCATCGCGTGTGTTAGTGATTTTAAATTTCCAGGTAAGTTCCGCGGCCGCAGGGCGAGAAGCAACTCTGCCCACTTCGTCAGCACTGCGAATTGTAACGGTAGTATTACTTTTAGCGGCCGCCTCCCAGCGTTTTACTTGTTCGGCAGTATAACTATCTTTTGCATTGAGTAATTCACCCGAACCTACTATAATTAAATCGGAAGGAGCCGTGATGTTAAATTCAATATCACCATACTCAAGATAAAACTCTCCCGCACCCAGATAAGGCATAGTATTCCAACCCTGCACATCATCATACACCGCCACTCGCGGAAACCACTGTGCTACTTCATACACCCAACCCTTTTTTGTGTTCAGTCTTCCCATTCGATCGGTTCCATATTCAGGTATGACGAACTGATAATTCATTTTTAATTTTACACTCGCGCCTTTTGCCAATGGATTTTTTAACCACACTTGCATGCGGGTGTCGGTAGTGACCGTATTGAGTGCCGCGCCAACTAAACCTGCTGTTTCTACTTGAACATTGCTGATTTCATATCCATTAGTAAATCCACCATTGGCCCAGCGACCACCCGTTTCTGTAGTAGTAGCCGATCCGCGTGAATCTTTTTTATAAATATTCTGATCGAGTTGTAGCCAAATAAAACGTAACGCATCGGGACTGTTATTGGCGTAGGTGATTGTAACCTCACCACTAACCGTATGCGTGCCTGTATCCAATTTGCAGTTGATCGCATAATCTGCGCGGTTCTGCCAATAGCGAGGGCCTGGTTCTCCACTGGCACTTCTAAAATCATTACCGGGGTAAGGGTAGAACTGCGGATTAAAAGCTTCGCGGTGGTCGTAGGTGGATTGTGCAAGGATACATAACGTAGACGCCAGCGAAAAAATGAGTAGGATGCTTTTTTTCATGTAATTGGTTTGGATGAATACAAGATTATGCGACTAAAGTAATTCAAAAAGTAAACGAAGGCGCATAGCACTACGATAAATAGATTTCCTTTTAACAAATTCTTGCATTTCGCTTCGCTCACCTATTAAACTTATTTTAACCAATCCATGATTTTGAAAAATGTCAGCCAAACAGACTTAATTTATTTGATTAATAATTCTGATCTCAAGTATAAATCTACACATACAAGATTATCACTCCCGATTATTAATCGGATCTATAAAAAGATGGTAGCTAAAATTAAGTTCCCTGCAATTAAAATTCAGGATGATTTTATCTGTGATGGTCATCATCGGTTTATTGCAGCAGTGCTTGCTGGATATAATTTGGATGTAGTGAATTGGAGTTCTTCTAGTGCTACAACTATAATAGGCTGGGAAACAGTCGGTTTTGATGAAAGGGATTGGGATACGCCAGAAGAAGTACATCAAATTAATTTGCGTGATGCCGAATACAATTTGATACATGTTGAGGAAATCCTTGCAATGCTAGAATAAAATCTAATTTTGCAATGATGTTATTATTCCTAGATATTGATGGTGTAATGGTTCCTGCAAAAGGATGGCAAGCCCCTGTATTGTTGCAAGATGGCTTTCCTGCTTTTTCTAAAAGTGCAACCAAGATGCTTCAGGGTATTATTACTAATGAGGTTACTGTACTATTGACCACCTCACACAAGTCAAGATATACAAAGGAAGAGTGGCGAACTATTTTTAAGAATCGGGGTATTGAGATTGAAAATTTAACGACGCTTCCCACAGCTGGCACTTATTTGAGCCGCAAGGAAGAAATTGTCAATTGGTTTAAGATGAATGTAGTGGGCACTAATTTTCTAATTATAGATGATGACTCTTCTTTGCAAGAGTTACCACTCTCTTTGAAAGCTAATTGGGTGCAGCCAAGTCCCACTGTTGGACTCAACGAATCCCATACTGATTTGATTAATTCTATACTGACAAAAGGAACTCCCGTTTTGTAAATTCTAGCTATGCCTTCAGTTTTAAGGAAACATCCCTTCCGCAATGGCTACGCTTTCGGGTTTGCCGACGTCTACAAAGCGGTCGCCGGAGTGATCGTAGCCAAGGATAAGATGATCGGCAGCGAGTTTGAGATACACATCGGTGAGGGAGAATTTTCCGGCAAAGCCATAACCTGCCATCAAATTAAAGATAGAAGGTTCAAATACTGCTACGCAGCTGTAGGCTTTTGCAATGAGGCCAGCACTGGACAATGGCGCCGACGCGTTGCCATTGGCTGACATAGAAATCTTTTCTTCGCCGGTTCCGACATTTCTCCATCCACATAAACGATCGGTCCCATCAAACAACAACACGCGTGAACTATTTCGATTAGTAACGCCAAATGAAATGAGCGGTTGACGGCGCTCATGAAACTCAATCAATTTTCCTAAATGTAAATTGGTGAGGATATCGGCATTGAGCGTAATAAAGCGTTCTTCTTTAGAAAAAAACGGTGCAGCTTTGAGAAGACCACCACCAGTATCTAGTAAAGCATCGCGTTCGTCACTGATAAAAATAGTAGAGCCCCATCCGTGGTTGCGTTCTACGGCTGCTTTGATCTGATCGGCAAAATGATGCACGTTGATCACTACTTCAAAAATGCCGTACTGTTGGAGGTATTCGATATTCCGTTGCAATAACGTTTTCCCATTAACTACCGCTAAGGCCTTGGGATGTTTATCGGTCCAGGGCTTGAAGCGGGTGCCGAGGCCGGCACAAAATATCATAGCACGCGTAATCATATTGAGCGTTGTGGCGGTATAAAGTGCGCGACCCTCACGACGGTAAATTAATCCAGTTCTTCGCGTCTTGTACCGTATGCGCTAACTCCACTTTTACTTTGAATTTATTCCGCAGGTGACGGGCCATTTCATCAGCGGCATATACACTGCGGTGTTGTCCACCGGTGCAGCCAAAACCTACCATAAGACTACCAAAGCCACGTTTGATATAATCTTCCACCGTCATATCTACAATATCAAAAACAGAATTCAAAAACTCAGGCATCTTGGTACGTTGCTCCAGAAAATCGCTTACTGGTTTATCACGGCCCGTGAGTATTTTCATTTCTTCAACGCGACCTGGATTTAAAATACCGCGGCAATCAAACGTAAATCCACCGCCATTACCCGATTCATCGGGGATATGACCATTGCGATACGAAAAACTATACACTTTCACCACCAGTGGCGTTTCAGTTGTGGCCTGTGTGGGCGTGAACTGTGCAATCACTTCGTCACTCACACAAATATTGAGCACTTTTCTAAACTCAGGCACCGCAATCCCTACACTATGCTGATTAAAAAAGTCACGCAGGTTGCGAAGTGCCAATGGGATACTGGTTAAAAACTGCGCTTTGCGTTCAAAGAGACCGCGAAAACCATAAGCCCCCAACACTTGCAACAACCGAATCAACACATAGCCATGATACTGACTGCGGAATAATTTTCTATCGATGCTGTTTCCAATCGTGGATTCAAAGGCATCCATATAATCTTCGAGCAATTTTTGTTTCCACTCATCCGTAAGTCCTGCACGTGCTTGCCATAATAAAGAAGCCACATCATATTGCGGTGCCCCTTTCATCCCGCCCTGATAATCGATAAAATGAACAGAACCCTCAGGTGCTACCATAATATTACGGCTCTGAAAATCGCGGAATAAAAAATATTTATATTCTGTATGCGTGAGGTAATTACTCAGCGCTTCAAAATCTTCAATGAGTTGTTGTTTATCATAAGGACGACGCAAGGCATCCAAAAAATAATACTTGAAATACAAGAGATCCGCCAAGATCGCTTGTTTGCCAAATTCTTTATTAGTAAGACAGCGATTGTAATCGAGTCCCTGATCGCCCTTCACTTGCAAAGACGCGAGTGCCTGGGTGGTTTTTTTAAATAGTTCGTATACCTCAGGCGTTTGTCCCTTAGACTCTAAGTGCCAAAGCAAAGACTCATCGCCAAAATCCTCTTGTAAATAAAACTGTCGGTCCTCACTAACCGCTAAAATTTCAGGGACAGCCAGTCCTTTTTCCCGAAAATGTCCCGAGAAATAAAAGAAAGTTTCGTTTTCGCGGATATTATTGCCATAAGTGCCGATAAAAGTCCTGCCATCCCCATGCAACCGAAAATATCGGCGCTCACTCCCACTTTGCGGAAGCACATCCAGGGAAACAGGCGCTACACCTTTCCATTGCGTATACAGGGCGGTTACTGCATCAATCCAATGCTGCATAGAACAAAAGTAGGTAACCCCTTGCATTTCTGTCTCTTTTGAAAACTAACACTCATTCGTTTTTTGTTAATTTTGCCACCGCATCCATCCGATGCTAGAAAAAAATGCCCCAAACACCATATTCCGCCATCCGCATCGTAACCGCGGCCAGTCTCTTTGACGGGCACGACGCGGCTATCAATATTATGCGCCGGATCCTCCAACAACAAGGAGCCGAGATCATTCACCTGGGGCATAACCGCAGCGTCAAGGAAATTGTAGAAACGGCT
>CAINBK010000017.1:0-3897 GCA_903846615.1 uncultured Bacteroidota bacterium | reverse complement strand
TAAATGCACTCATGGAAAAGTTAAAGGCCGTGCCCAATATGGATGGACTGGAATTAGCATCTAGTGTTTCAACAAAAGCATCTTATGAATTAGGCGATGCTTCTTCTTCCATTCGAATTGCCGTGATGGATTACGGAGTCAAAAGAAATATTTTACAATGTATGGTTGATCGAGGGGCTTATGTAAAAGTGTTTCCTGCAAAAACTTCATTGAGTGAAGTGAAGCAATTCCAACCTAATGGATATTTTATTTCCAATGGTCCTGGTGATCCGGCTCCTATGGATTATGCCATCAATTTGGTGAAAGAGGTATTGAAGGAGGATAAGCCTGTGTTTGGAATTTGCTTGGGGCATCAACTGCTGGCACTTGCCAATGGTATATCTACTTTCAAGATGCATCACGGTCATCGCGGGTTGAATCACCCAGTAAAAAATGTAATTACAGGACGTTCAGAAATTACTACGCAAAATCATGGTTTTGGCGTGGATCCTGAAGCTGTGAAAAAGGCTAGTCATATAGAAATTACACATGTCAATTTGAATGATCAATCTATAGAGGGAATACGGGTAAAAGGAAAGCCAGCATTTTCAGTGCAGTATCATCCTGAGGCCACCCCGGGTCCTCATGACAGCCGTTATTTGTTTGACCAGTTTATTGATATGATCCGTCACTCTAAAAACTGATCATGCGTATTGCCATTATAAATGGACCTAATCTAAATCTGCTTGGCAAAAGAGAACCGGGTATTTATGGCACCCAGTCTTTTGAGGACTTTTTGACTTCACTCCGCAATCAGTATCCTGCAGTTGAAATCTCCTATTATCAAAATAATGTAGAGGGCGAATTGATCAATGAATTACAGCGAGTAGGATTTGAGTATGACGGAGTTATTTTCAATCCTGGAGGATACACACATACTTCTGTTGCTATTGGGGATACCGTGGCAGCAATAAAAACACCCGTTATCGAGGTGCATATCTCTAATGTACATGCCCGTGAGGAGTTTCGTCGTCACTCCTATGTAAGCCCACATGCTGTTGGCGTAATAGCAGGGTTAGGATTGCAAGGGTATGCACATGCCCTTACCTGGTTTATCAACCAAACAGGTTCTTAATTTCTTTAAATTATTTGCTCGCAGTTTGCTGAATCTTGTTCAGCTTACCCACGTACAAACTACGTCCATGTGTGCCCAATACAATTTCATTTTCCCGTTGTTGTATGGCAATATCATGAATGGGAACAGAGAGTGGTAATCCGCTATGCCAAGCTTTATACGTTTTACCTCCGTCTTTACTCACATAAACACCTCCATCTGTACCCACATAAAGAATTGACGGATTAACAGGATCTTCTCTTACCACATTTACGGGTTCAAGTGGAAGGTTGCTGCTGATATCTTTCCAGGTATTTCCACCATCTTCACTAACATAGACATACGGATTAAAATGATCGTGACGATATCCGTTTAAGGTTACATACACTCTGTTTTCGGCATGTTGAGAAGCTACCACACGGCTGACCCAAAGATTTTTAGTGTCAAGGCCGGCAGCAGGGGTAAAAGTTCCTTTCTTTTTGGGAGTTGCAGCAACCTGCTGGTGTATTGCATTCCAGGTGTAGCCGCCATCAGTTGAGCGATAAATGCGTCCATCGTCACTTCCGGTATACAGTAATCCAAAACGAATCGGGGATTCATCAATTGTAGTTAAAGTACCGTAGGGAACATTGCCTTTGATGCCTCCACCTGTAAGGTCAGCGCTCATCGCAATCAAAGTATCTCCTTTATTCATGGAGCGGTATAATCGGTTGCTGGCATAATAGAAAATATCAGGTTGATGACGGCTGAGTAGGATAGGGGTTTGCCAGTTAAATCGCAAAGGCTTTTCTCCCAACTCATGTTGCGGACGAATCATTTTTCCTCCACCTCTTTTTTCCCTGTTGTAGCGTGCATAAAATCCAAACTGAGAACCCGAATAAACAGTAGTGTTGTCTCGTTTATCAACTTGCGCTTGCATTCCATCTCCTCCGTTGATCATTCTGTATGCGTATTGTCCATCATCGGTCCATCCAATACTTTCACGGTGTGTAGAAGGTCCCCACCAGCTGCCATTATCTTGTAAACCGCCATACACATTATAAGGTTTGGCATCATCTGTTGTTACATAGTAGTATTGGCCTACGGACGGAGTATTGGCTTTGAACCAGTTCTTGCCATCATCATAAGTTAGATTGACGCCTCCATCATTTCCATTGATAAGATGAGAATCTTTCTTGGGGTTTACCCAAAGCGCATGATGGTCTGCGTGTACATTTTCTTTATCGATGGTTGTGAATGATTTTCCGCCATTAGTGGATATTTGTGCGGTGAATCCAAGGATAAAAACTTTATCAGGATTGGTATGTGAGGTGTAGATTTTAGCAAAGTAATATCCGTAGGTGTTGAAAATACTGATCGGTTTTTCATTGGCTTTTTTCCAATGCGCTCCTCCATCCTGGCTTACATATACTTCACAGCCTGCAATGCCTGTGTTCTGAAAACCATCATCGCTATCCAACCAATCCCATAGGGCGGACGGAGTTAATTTTCCTTCTGCAACTGCTTTTTTAATACTGCTTGCACTATGTTGACGTGGAAAACGATTCTTGCGAAGAAAGCTATCGAGCCGGTTACTGTTTAGGTTGGCAAAATCAGTTGTACTGATTGTTTTGAAAAGCTCTTTTGTATACACACTGTCTTGGGTTTCTTTTTTGCCAGGCAGCGGTGTATTGTTATCTACCACCGCATAAATTAAGTTAGCATTACCAGGAAAAACAGTTAGTCCAATTCTTCCTATTTTATCTCCTTCCATAAAACCGGAGCCTGCTCCTGAAATTTTATTCCAGGTAGTACCTCCATCCACACTTTTGTAAATACCACTAGCCGGTCCGCTCTCTTCAAATTTCCAGGCCTCACGACTACGTTGCCACATGGCAGCATAAAGCGTAGTTGGATCGGCTGGATGCATTGCTAGATCTATACAGCCAGTTTGATTATTCACGAACAAGGTGCGTTGCCAGTTAGCTCCTCCGTCTGAAGTTTTGTACACGCCTCTTTCTTCATTGGGAGAATATAAATGTCCCAGTACAGCAACCCAAGCGGTGTTGGGGTCGGTGGGATGTAATTTGATATCGCCTATGTGATGAGATTCTGCCAGTCCAAGGTGTTGCCAGTTCTTTCCATTGTCTTTTGAAAGGTAAACACCCGTTCCTGCATAGGAAGAACGGCTGCTATTTGCCTCACCGGTTCCAGCCCAAATCATACGTGGATTAGATTTCCAGTTAATGGCGATGTCTCCCAGAAATAAAATATCCAGGTTATCCATGATGGGCGTAAAACTTTGTCCGTTATTGACTGTATGCCAAAGTCCTCCTGTTGCATAGGCTACATAAAATTCAGTGGGATCCTCGGGGTTCGCTTCAATGTCTACGACACGGCCGCTCATGATACTGGGGCCAATATTTCTGAACGAACTACTCTTTAGTAAAGAGTCGTTCAATAAATTTTTCCGTTGCGCCATCGATTGTAGTCGAGCAGCAGCAGGGGTGGGTGTTACCATCACTTGTGCATACAGCGATTCAAAAAAAAGGCTACACGCAAAAGCAAGAAGGATAGCTGTCCATTCTTTTTTAACAAGTATACGGTTCATGAGAACAGTTTTTTGGTAGTAAATTGAGGTATGTTCAAACTTACTAAAATACTGGCATTCTCCTGGTTGTTATTACTAGGGTGGTTTCCTGCCATGGCCCAATGGAAGTCATTTTTATTGTCTCGCCGAGGTGATACCCTCAATCGGGTGGATCCATTGGACCGAAAACAGGGGCCTTGGGTGGAGAGCATACCTGAATTAAGGGGGGAACGTG
>CAINBK010000016.1:0-12585 GCA_903846615.1 uncultured Bacteroidota bacterium | reverse complement strand
TGTTTTACCGGCATCGATGTGAGCAGCAATACCGAAATTTCTTTGAAACTTTAAATCTGCCATGGCAAATAGGTTGAATTTGAGGCCGCAAAGGTAGGGGAAAAAGCATAAAAAAAGCCCCGTAACATTACGGGGCTCTCAAACTTATTGGAAGGCAATTATCTGCGCTTATTTACTTTTTAGTCAAAGGAGTAGCAATTCCAATTGCATGCTGGAAATGATAGTTAGCGGTTTCAGTTGTAACAGGCACACGATATGTGGAAGTAACGAACAGATTTGAATCGTCAAACAAATTGAGCTTCAAGCCCAAGCCAGCAGGAATGAAAGCTCCGAAATGTTGTTGAAATGTATGCCCCCCTACGCCCAATACCAAATAAGGCTGAACCTTGTACTCATCAGAAATCATCATCATATTCATAGTTGCGCTAAATTCAATCAACAAACCACGATTGGCGATATTTCTGCCAGGCATAGGATAACGGATTCCTGAAAAACCAAGCGAAGCCGCCATATTTAGCTTGGATCCCATTGACTTGAAATAATTGACTGCAACACCAGCATTCATTTCACCGATTTCTGCAAAAGACTTATCATTCACAACCGTATTCAAAGAAGTAGTGCGAATACGCTGAGCTGTTGTAAAGTCATTCAGAAAAAAGCTAAACCCTAAGGAGCGAGTAGCCTGTCCGTTCTCCTGCGCATTTAGAGATCCAATTCCTAAAAGGCAGATAAACGAAAAAAACAAAATCTTCTTCATAAAAGATAGTTTGGTTAGCACCCGGCAAATTTAACGGGTATCTGTCAGATACTAAAATTAAAATATTTTTGAAAAAGAGCCATATCTTTTTGAATTTCAACCCCCGTAATGAATCACCTACGTCCTTTTAGCCTGCTTTTACTACTTCTAGCCTCAATTTCGACCAAAATTGAGGCCCAGAAAGCAGATTCTGCCACCCTCCGGGTACAGGAGATGGAGAACTACCTAAATGATGTGGCCAGCCAACCCTCCAAAAGATTGGTAAATGTAAATGCTATAATCCCCAGGCTGTCTACAGACCTGAAATATGCAACCAGGAACAATTTCACAGGTAAAAGAATGTACCCGGCTTCATTAACCACTTGCTATTTACGCGAAGAAGCAGCAATGGCACTGAAAGCAGTCAGCGATTCGCTTTCTAAAATTGGCTTCCAATTAAAAATATTTGATGCGTACCGACCCTATGCAGTAACAGTCCGGTTTTGGAATTTAATTAAAGACGAACGCTACGTTGCAAACCCAAGTAAGGGAAGCGGACATAATCGAGGGATTGCAGTGGATCTGACTTTAGTAGAGAAGAATACAGGGAAAGAAATAGACATGGGTACCGAATTTGACAATTTCTCAATTGCCGCGCATCATAGCTATCAAGATCTCAAACCGGTTGTGCTGGAAAATAGGAAAATCCTTCAGAGAGTAATGGAACATTTTGGATTCAGATCACTGGAAACTGAGTGGTGGCACTATAGCCTCCCCAACCCACAAGCATATGATGTGCTGAATATTTCTTTTAAAGAATTAGCAGCAATAATTGCTATTAATTAACCCGAGTAATCTTTTGTTCCAATAACAAAAAATCAGCAAGCACAATTGCTGTTACAGCCTCCACCACCACAGGAACGCGGAGTGCAATGCATAAATCATGTCGACCCTTCACTAAAAAAACTTCTTGTTCGCCCGTAGCTGTATTCAAACTCTTTTGCTGTTGTGGTGTGGAAGAGGTGGGTTTGATTGCAACACGAAATTTGAGTTCGTTTCCATTGGTCAGTCCACCGACCACCCCTCCTGCATGATTGGTAGCCGTGGTGCCATCTGTTGCAATGATACTGTCATTATGCTCACTTCCGAACATTCGCGCAGCGGCAAAGCCTGTACCAAATTCAATGCCACGAACGGCAGGAATAGAAAAAATGGCATGTGCCAACAAAGACTCAACAGAATCAAAAAAAGGCTCTCCTAATCCTATAGGCAGCCCCTTCACAACGCACTCAACAATGCCCCCCACACTATCCTGCTGTGCAATTGCTTTATCAATTCCTTTTTCAACTGAATTCTCTCCTCCCACTTCCATAAGGGTAGCTGTAATTTCAATGGAACCTACTAGTTGTTTTGCAACTACACCGGCCGCAACTAAACATGCAGTTAATCTTCCACTGAAATGCCCACCACCTCTGTAATCTTCAAACCCGCCAAACTTTTGATGAGCTACAAAATCTGCATGACCCGGACGTGGAATCTGTCTGATTTTCTCATAGTCACTGCTCCGGGTATTCTTATTTTCAAACAAAATAGCAAGTGGAGCACCCGTTGTTTTTTCAGCGAATACACCAGATTTCAATAAAGGTGCATCTTCCTCCACCCGGGGAGTAGTTCCTTTTTGTTGACCACCCCTTCGACGCGTCAGATCTCCCTGAAACAATGCAGGACTTAATGGAATACCGGCAGGGCATCCGTCAATTAATACGCCCACTACTTCGCCGTGCGATTCACCAAAAATTTGAACACGAAAAATTCTTCCAAATGAATTCAAAATCTCAGCTTTAGTGTGAGGATAAAGATACGGAGGCGCCGAGACTTTGCAGGTGGGAGAAAAAGGAAGGATACGATTTGCCAACAGCCTCCGCATTTTCAATTACTACAGGATTAACAGCGCGTAGTCCTGCAATGGCTAATGCCATGGCAATTCGATGATCGTGATGAGAAGAAACCTGCCCCCCACTCAATTGATCTTGTCCCCTGATCACCAAATCATCATTTTCAATTTCAAGCGTAGCCCCCAACTTGGAAAACTCCTGTACCAGTGCCAAGCCACGATTACTCTCTTTGTGTGTTAATCGATTCACTCCTTTAATTCGGCTTGTACCCTCCGCAAATACGGCCAATGCTGTAAGCGGTGGAAATAAATCGGGACAATCAGTTGCATCAACCTCAAAAGGTTTAATAGCAGATCGCTGTATGGAGAGTGATTGATCAAGTGCTTCAATATTCAATTGTGCTTTTTGCGCAAATGATAGAATTTGCCGATCAGCCTGCTTTGAGTTTGGATCGATTCCTTGAATAATCACCTCGCCTGCTAATGCAGCAGCCACTAACAAAAAAGCGGCCCCACTCCAATCCCCTTCAATGGTATACGTTTGTCGGGAAGGATTGATTACTGGATTACTTTTATTAAAAATAAAAGATTGATAGTTATTGTTGGTAGGGACCACCAACCCAAAGCGCTCCATAATTTCTAAGGTCAAATCAATATAGGGGCGACTCACTAAACCATTTACATGAATGGAGACATCAGATGCACGTGCTCCTGCATAGGCCATTAACAAGCCTGTCAAAAACTGTGAACTGAGTGTGCCATCAATAGTAATCGTTTTTGGAATAAGTGGCCCTGTTAGTCTTACAGGAAGCAGCCCATTATTAGTAGTGACATCTACTCCCAAAAGTGGTAACACTTCCTCAAAAAAATGCTGTGGCCTTTTAAGGAGGCTGCCATGTCCACTCACCACCATTTTAGCTGAAGCCAACGCAGCAATGGGCACAAACATTCGCAAACTCAATCCCGATTCTCCACAATCTAAATTTGAATCACTGCTTTTGCTCACCCCTTGACTTCTAATCAGCATTGACCCGTCCTCCATTTTTTTCACGCTTGCGCCAAGCGCTTGAATCACGGCCAGGGCTGCCTGGTCATCTTCCGCAGTTCCCGGATCGATCAAAAGAGTTTCACCCCCAGCCAAAAATGCGGCGGCACAAGCGCGCTGCATTACACTTTTTGAACGAGGGGCTTTTACTGACCCGCGAAGAATCGATGAACTGACGGTAGCAATCAAGACAACTGATTTAGCAAATTCTTTATAGCTGAAAAAGGTAGCAAATGGGGACGCGCTTTGCCGATTTGTTCTAGTAAAATATACCGAACCTTTTTTCCTGTTTTCTTTTTATCCAATTCCATTACTCGCATCACCTTGGGGAGATCATAGGTTGCCTGCGTAGGTAATCCATATTGCGCAAGCAGTTGTTGCAAGCGTGAATTATCCTTAAAGCCATTAATCT
Organism: uncultured Bacteroidota bacterium; assembly: GCA_903846615.1. GTDB lineage: Bacteria > Bacteroidota > Bacteroidia > Chitinophagales > Chitinophagaceae > JJ008. Next base: position 8,498 of record CAINBK010000016.1, on the reverse strand, counting down.
TGGACGATAGTTTTGCAGCAGCAATCATTCCCAATGAAATTGCTTCACCATGTGAAACCTCATACACCATTTCAATCGCATGACCGAGTGTATGTCCAAAATTCAACACACTACGTAACCCTTGCTCCGTTTCATCTTCCTGAACAATCTTAAGTTTGAGCAGTACATTTTTTTCAATCAGATTTTCTATTGCATTCTTATTCTTTCGGTAATAAACTAAATTATTTTTTTCGAGTTCACGGAACAGAGCTGGCTTGAAACAGACTGTATGCTTGATAATCTCAGCAAATCCATTTTGCCATTCCTTTTCTGGAAGTGTTTTTAAAAACTGTGTGTCGTACAAAAGAAAGCTGGGCTGTCGGATAGTCCCCACTAAATTTTTATAGGTGCCGTGATCAATACCATTTTTCCCTCCAATAGCCGCATCCACCATAGCCAGCAACGTGGTGGGCACAAATCCTACTTTCACCCCTCGCATATATATGGCCCCAATATATCCCGTCAAATCAGTTATCACCCCACCCCCAACACCAACCAGCCAAGTTTCGCGATCTGCTTTCATGTTGGCTAACTGTTCAATTACAGCATCTACTGTGGGTTGCACTTTATACGCTTCCCCTGCTTTCAATACAATTGTATTCCAGCCTTTAAAAAAAGAAGCATGAGACTTAAAAACATGTTGGTCCGTAATCAAAATAGTGCGTGCAACTGGAACCAACTTTTTTAAATAGGAGAATCGACAGGAGAAGTAAAAAGTAGTTGTGGCTGCAGCAATATTGATTTTCTTTTGTTTCATCAGCTTACTTTTTAGCAGCATCCAATACCTGCTTTTGGTGAGCAATACTTTCCATATGAATGGCATCCAGAAACTGTGTGAGGAATTCCTGACTCAACCCTAACTCCTGTGATTTTTGAAGCACCCGTCGGGTTATTTCCTGCCAACGGCCCGGCTGCAATATTGTTATCTGATTTTCTTTTTTATACTGTGCAATCTTTTCCGCCACTTTCATGCGACGAGAAATCAGTTGAAGTAACTCTTCGTCATATTGATTTATCTCCTGGCGTAAAGTATCTAGCGCTGCATGATAATCTGGTGAATTAACATCTTCTTTTCGCCAAATGATCTGCTCGAGTATGGTTAATAAGGCTGCTGGTGTTACTTGTTGAGCTGCGTCGCTCCAGGCATTGGTAGGATCACGATGGCTTTCTATCATAAGGCCATCACTATTTAAATCTATCGCGCGCTGTATTACCTCAGGGATAATATCACGCCTTCCACAGATGTGAGAGGGATCGGTAATAAAGAGTAATGAAGGATGTCGAAGCTTCATTTCCACAGCCAGATGCCAAAGTGGTGCATTTCTGTAACCCGTTTCACCAAATGTGCTGAAACCACGATGTATCAAGCCAATTGTAGAAATGTCGGCACGACTGATTCGTTCAACTGCTCCACTCCACAATTCTAAATCTGGATTAATCGGATTCTTTATTAGCACAGGAATATTCACTCCCCGCAAGGCATCAGCTACCTCTTGAACGCTAAATGGGTTTACCGTTGTGCGAGCCCCTATCCAAAGAATGGAAACTTGATAACGGAGTGCTTCCTCCACTTGTTTTGTAGTAGCCACTTCAACAGCCGTTGGTAAACCCGTTAATTGGGAAGCTTCTTGTAACCAGGGAAGACCCTTACTACCTACCCCTTCAAACATACCTGGCTTTGTGCGTGGTTTCCAGATCCCCGCACGTAAAATGTCTACCCGCCCAGTTTCCTTGAGTTGGACAGCCGTATCCAATAACTGTTCTCTTGTTTCAGCACTGCAAGGACCACTAATTATAAGTGGCTTCTTCGAAAGAATATTTTCCAGATTGGAAGTCTTACTCATCTTTACAATAGACAGAATGTAAAGATAGAATTATAAAACGAGTCGATGTAGTTATTGCCCCTGACGGGAACCAGCTCGACCACCAGAATTAGCATCATTCATTCTAATTCGTCGTCCCTTGAAATTTTTTCCATCAATGGCTTTAATAAATTTTCCAGCCACTCTGGAGTCTACCTCAACCCAGCTGTTCATTTCCCGTAAATCAATTTTTCCCAATACATCTTTTCTCTGCTCACTCATATCCAATAAAAACTGAAGGAAGCTGGCTTTATAGAAGCCATCCTTTGTACCCAAATTAATAAACAACCGCTGGTAAGAAGCGTCTCCTTGTGGCATTGCGCCCTGGTCTTGCTTTCGCTTCTTTCCCATTTTACTATCCGTGGGTTGCTGTCTAAGGTTCAGATCAGCTGCATTTTCGTAATACCGCAGAAAACGATCAAATTCCAAAGCGGCCACCCGTTGCAAAATCTCCTCCTTGCTAACTGCGGAAAATTTTTCAGCGAGCATGGGAATATAGGTTTCGTACTCCCCATGGCTAATATCTGCTTTTAACAGACGATCAGTGAAATGGAAAAACTGTTTTCGACAAACATCTTTTCCACTTGGAATGTCCATCCGATGAAAACGCGTTTGAATTAATTTTTCAACCTGCTTTAATCGATAGGCCTCACGAGGAGTAACAATAGAAACACACAATCCACTTTTTCCAGCACGTCCCGTTCTTCCGCTACGGTGTGTATAAACTTCTGTATCGTCTGGTAATTCGTAATTAATAACATGCGTGATACCTTGCACATCAATACCTCTTGCTGCAACATCCGTAGCCACTAATAAGCGGATATTTTTAGTCCGAAATGCTCCCATCACACGATCACGCTGTGCCTGGGTAAGGTCTCCGTGTATAGCATCAATATCATATCCTTCGCGGGTAAGTTTCTCTGCAATCTCCTGCGCATCTGCTTTGGTACGTGCAAATACGATTCCAAAAATATCAGGATTAAAATCGATGATCCGCTTTAATACCTCGTATCGATAAGGGTGCTGACATTGGTAATACTGGTGATCAATATTGACGTTAGCAGCATTCATTTTACCGATGGTAACCTCCGTAGGTTCACGCATGTAACGCTTGCTAACTTGTCTAATTTCTGTGGGCATGGTTGCACTGAACAACCAGGTGCTTTCTCTTTTGGGTGTATTTTGAAGAATAAACTCGATATCCTCCTGAAATCCCATATTGAGCATTTCATCGGCCTCGTCCAACACCACATATTCAATCTGATCAAGTCGGATTGCTTTCCTTTCTATTAGATCAATTAATCGGCCGGGGGTAGCTACCACCACATGTGTACCCCGTTTTAAATCTTTAACCTGTTCACCGATCGAAGCTCCGCCGTATACAGGCGTTACCAGAACCTGACCAGTAATTCCCTGGAATTTTTTTATGTCGGAAGTGATCTGAAGACACAACTCACGAGTTGGGCAGATCACTAAAGCTTGAGGATTATTACGAGAGCGGTCTAATAAATCAAGTAGAGGAAGTCCAAAAGCGGCCGTTTTACCGGTGCCGGTTTGAGCCAAGCCTATAAAATCACGTGTTCCTTGTAATAAAATGGGAATTGCCTTCTGCTGGATGGGGGTGGGCTCTGTAAACCCGAGTTTCTCGATAGACTGCAAAAGGGGTGCGCTCAGTCCTAGCGCTTGAAAAGTGTGCATGGATAAATTTGAATGAAAAAAGAAAGCCGTTCCCGAGGGAACGGCCTTCGGCAATTACTTGCACTTGAATTACTTAGCTGTGTCAGCAGCAGGAGCTGTTGTATCAGCAGCAGCAGCAGTTGTATCAACAACAACAGTTGTGTCAACAGTAGCAGCAGTTGTGTCAGCAGCTGGAGTAGCTTCGCCACCACCATTACAAGCTACCAAAGTAGCTGCGATGAAGGCAATTGCAAAAAACTTTTTCATTGCTTGGGTTTTTTTTGTTTTGTGAAATATTTCGCGAATTTATACCCTTTTTTGCAAAAGGTAACCCATTCGTAATGATTTTTTTTTAGATACCGCTTCGGGTTACTATTTTTAAAATTCCGTATTAAATGAACGAGGATAGTGAATAGCGAACTACAGGAGGTTGGACTTTTGAAGGGACTGGCAGCAGGGGACCGAAAAATTATTGAAGGCATCTACAAAGACCACTTCAATATGATTCAGTCACTTATTGTCAACAACAATGGCACTGCCGACGACGCCCGAGATATATTTCAAGAGGCTATGGTGGTGCTATACGAAAAGGTTAGGACTGGGTCTTTTGAGTTGAATTGTCAGTTAAAGACCTACCTCTACTCTGTAAGTAAAAGATTGTGGCTGAAGCGATTGCAGCAAAACAATCGCCTCTTTACTCAAGAGGTTGATTTAGAGACAACAGTGCCAGTAGACGAGGAGATTGGACAACACGAAAAAAGAGATGCTGAATTTGAGTTAATGAGCCAGGCCATTCAAAGACTTGGAGAACCGTGTAAAAGTTTGCTAGAGGCCTATTACTTAAGAAAAATGAACATGCAGGACATTGCGCTTCAGTTTGGATACACCAACTCAGATAATGCAAAAAACCAGAAGTACAAATGTCTCATGCGATTAAAAAAACTATTCTTCGCGGAATATAAAAACGGAAACACCCATGGATGATTTGAGGCTTTTGGATACAGTTGAGCGATATATCAAAGGCGAAATGCAACCGGATGAACGTGTTCATTTTGAACAACTGCGAAAAACAAACCCGGAGGTTGACCAACTGGTTGTTGAACATACTTTTTTCCTTCAACAAATGAATCGTTTTGGAGAATGGAAAAGATTCAAATCGCTGTTGAGTAATATTCATGTTGACTTAGCTGAGAAAGGACAAATTAATTCTGCTCGCTTGCAAGGCAAGGCAAAGGTTATCTACCTGTGGAATAGATACAAACGTGTCAGTGCGATAGCTGCTTCTATTGCAGTAATTACAACCCTAGTAATTTCATCGTTGGTTTGGATTATTGCACCTGCATCCCCACGTTCGCAATTTGAAGAGCTCAATAAAAAGTTTAGCCAGCTAGAGGACAAAACAAGAAAACAGGCAAAAGAAATTGATCGAATAAAAGATAAAGCTACTTCTGTACCACAGGACATCCCCTTCACAACCGGGGGCACTGGATTTATCATAGACACAAAAGGCTACTTGGTCACCAATGCACACGTTGTTGAGGATGCGAAACAAATTGCTATCCAGAATAATCGTGGCGAGTATCTTGTCAAGGTAGTTTTTATAGACACAGAAAGGGATTTAGCTATTTTGAAAATTGATGACGAAAATTTTAAACCTTATTCCAGTTTACCTTACGGCTTAAGCAAACAAACTGCGAAACTAGCTGAGCCCATTTTTACACTAGGCTATCCGCGTAATGAGGTAGTCTATAGTCAGGGCTACCTAAGTGCAAAAACTGGTTTCAACGGTGATACTTTGAGTTGCCAAATCGAAATAAACGCCAACCGCGGAAATAGCGGAAGTCCAATCTTAAATAGAAAGGGCGAAGTAATTGGGATTTTGAATGGTCGCCAGACCAATACACAAGGATTTGCCTTTGCCGTTCAAAGCAAGTATATTTTTGATGTTATTGAGACCTTGAAAAAAGAAACGAAGAGCCCAACAATACGTGTCCCATCTCGCTCCTTATTGAATGGACTAGATCGTACTGAACAAGTACGTAAGGTGCAAGATTTTATTTACATGGTCAAGGTAAACTAATTCCAAAGTTTACTGGGATACTCCCCGGCGTTAATTAGGTTTTCAAGACTTTGCTGGACAAACGGAGCATCCTCTTTGTAGGTAACACCAAACCAGGAGGACTGCGTAGGAACTACTTTTATTTTACCTCCCTCTTGAATAAACTGATCCGCCACCAAGGGAATAAAAAATTCAGACTTCAACTCTTGCCCAGAGTCATTTAAAAAGTTCACAAATTGAGTAGCTGTTATATCAAAAAATGAAGTAGCAAAACACCAGAAGTTCATGGATACCTTGGTATCCTCACTCAGAGTTTCCGGCGTAAGCCCGTCCTGACAAGCAATTTTTCCATTTACACGCGCAATATTGATACGCTCGGTAATACTTGCTAAGTCTCCCTCCTTATTCAATTGACAAACCCCACGGTTGACAGTACCATGCTCGGAAAGAGTTGCAGCAAGATCATACCCCACAATTCCAAACGTACGCGTATCACATCCCATTTGCAAAAAACGAACAGCCTGCTCAAATGCATTTCTTCCGTAGAAATCATCAGCATTGATCACCGCAAAAGGCTCTTTCACGACTTCTTTAGCACAGAGCACTGCATGCGCTGTACCCCATGGCTTAGACCGGTCAGTAGGAAACGAGTACCCGTTTGTAAATGAATCCAACTCCTGAAAAACATATTCCGTTTCAATTAATCCTTTCAACTTAGGCTCAAATATGGATTGAAACTGAGCAGCATACTGTGCGCGAATGATAAAGACAACTTTACCAAACCCTGCGCGAATTGCATCATATATTGAATAGTCCATAATGGTTTCACCCCCAGGACCAAAAGATTGCACCTGTTTCATACTTCCATAACGAGAAGCCATGCCGGCAGCAAGGATAACCAAGGTTGGTTTCATAGGAAAGATTTAGCGCGGCAAAATTACACGTATTTTCGACAATACCTCATGAAGTATGACCCATACCGATCTTATCACTATTGACCCGGTGATTCGTCCCATCTTTTCACAAAAGAACATTAGCGTGCATGTTTTAAGATTGGATAAGTGCGACCCAGTTGTATCCGGAAACAAGTGGTTTAAACTTCGCTTCTATCTGGAGGATGCTATAAAAAAAAATAAAAAATCAATCGCCACATTTGGCGGCCCTTGGTCCAACCATTTGGTGGCTACTGCCGCTGCGTGCAAGAAGCTCAGGATTAAATCGGTAGGCTATGTGAGAGGAGAAAAACCTGAACAATTTTCGCACACATTAAAAACGGCTGTTGCATTAGGAATGGAGCTGCAATTTCTTTCCAGAGACACCTACGCAGTTGAAAAACTTGAAACTTCCAAACAGATAACAAGCTATGTTATACCGGAAGGAGGATATGGGCAACTGGGAGCAAAAGGAGCTTCAACCATAACGGAGTTTTTCAAAGAGGATCAATTCACCCATGTTCTTGCAGCAGTGGGTACAGGCACCATGTTAGCTGGTCTAGCAAAGTCATTAAAACAAGCTACTCTTATTGAGGTACCTGTATTAAAAGGAAAAGAGACGCTAGCTGAAGCAGTAAAATATTTATTGCCAACTACCACATGCACATGGACACTACTGGAAGGCTATGAGTGGGGCGGATATGCCAAACACCCGCCGGAATTGTTAGACTATATGAATCAATTATTCGTTGCCACGCAAATACCAACTGACCTTGTTTATACAGCAAAACTATTTTATGCCACGGAGCAACTAGCCGCTAATGACTTTTTCAAAAAAGGAAGCCGGTTATTACTGATTCATAGTGGCGGGCTACAAGGCAATCAATCGCTTGAAAAAGAAAAACTCTGCTTCACAACGGGAAATGAGTGACCACTATCTTTGCAACCGTACCTATATGATTGCCGCTCGACTATTTTATTTACCCCTAATTCTAGCATGGCTTTTGCCAGGAATTTTCCTTGCAAGCAACGCACAAGACACCCTACCCCAGTTCAGTGTAAAGGATATTGGGAAAGAACGATATGTAATTAGCTGGGTGAATAATTATCCCTACACTGCGCAGATAACCATACAACGATCATTTGATAGTATTCGTGGCTATAAAAGTATTTTGACAGTGCCGGATCCTAATGCCAAACAAAATGGATATGCGGATTCTAAAGCCATTAATGACCACATGTTTTATCGACTTTATATACAACTAGAAAATGGCCGATTCCTTTTTACAGCGGCAAAACAACCCTCCCGAGAAATTATTATTACGGAGCCCCAACCCAAACCAGTAGTGACAACTTCTCCTACAGTCCCGCAGAAAAAAGAAGAACTCGCGCCCAAGCAAGAATCATCCACTACTCCAGCTCCTGTAGCAGTTGCAATAAATGTAGAAAAAAATCCTGCTAATATTACTACCGATAAAAAAACTACTGCCGAGGTAGAACCCACTACCGAAAACACAGTCACCCGCGAAATACCTGCAGTCAAAAGAGTAGAACCAATTATAGTAAGACTACAAAACGTAAGGCTTGGAGATTCAGCCAAAACACCCTTGGCAGTTACCACCAAAGACGACCCCAATGCTTATGCCCCCTCACTTTTTGTGTATACCCACCCCGATGGGAATATTCGAATACAGGTTCCTAACAGAGCCAGGCTCTCCAAATACAGAATTAAATTTTTTGAGTCAGATAAGCGCTTTTTATTTGAGTTAAGAAACTTACCCGCCCCCAATTTTCAAGTGGACAATATCAATTTTTTACACGGAGGTTGGTTTTTATTCGAGCTATATGAGGATGCCCGTTTAATAGAAAAACACAAACTGCATCTTGATCGATAAATTGATTACGCTGGACTTTAGATCCACTCCACTT
>CAINBK010000015.1:0-1777 GCA_903846615.1 uncultured Bacteroidota bacterium | reverse complement strand
CCAAGGATAACCGTGTATTTACTACTTCCAAACGCTGAGGATCCAATTGCACCTGATCCGCAACCCTCTCTATATCTCTTGATAATTCCTGAAGTTCAACATAGGTAGCACCAAGTCTTTCCACAAGCGCAGGAAAATCAGCATGAAAGGAAGAAAAGGAATTCCATTCATTCAATAATGTCTTTAAGCGATTGACCAGGGGCTCTTCTCCCAAGGAAAGAGTATCAGTGGTGCGAGCTAAAAATTGTTGTACACTTTCTGCATTAGACAATAATTTGACTTCTTGCTCCAGTTCTTCTATTTCGTTTTCACGAAAACTGGCTTCGTCTAACTCCTGATATTGAAACTGTATATAGGCTGCTTCCGCCTCTGCACGAGACTGCTTACTAAGCAAATCGGCTAATTCGGCTTTTGCTTGTACCCATTCGTTATAAATCAATTTATACTCCTCAACCTTACCCAGCTGATGAGCCAAGGCATCTAATACCTCCCGTTGAAAACTAGTTTGCCCCAATGAAAGGGTATCAAATTGTTGGTGCAGGTCTACTAACTGAGCCGACAACTCCTGCAGTTGAGAAAGATTAACGGGTGAGTCATTGACAAATGTACGAGACTTCCCTTGTGGACTGATCTCTCGTCTGACCAGCAAGATATCAGATTCTTCCAGTTCGAGTTCTTTAAGAAAAGAAGCAACCCACTTATTATTCGTACAATCAAAAGCACCCTCAACGATTAATTTTTTTTCCTTATTAACTAGAACTCCTGTCTCAGCACGTTCTCCCAAAATCAATCCTAAAGCCCCCATGAGAATCGACTTACCTGCACCCGTTTCGCCTGTAATTACAACTAATCCCGTTGTGAATTCAATCTCAATCTCCTCAATGATTGCATAGTTCTGTATAAAAAGGCGCTGGAGCATGTGCACAAATTAGTACGAATTAGTAGAGTCTCAAAGTGTTCCCACACAGTATAATCCCATTAAACCAAAAAAAATCCCGTTCGAAATTGAACGGGATTCGGTTATTTATAACGCAATATTAAAATTGCACTGAATTTTTAAGTTCTTCGTCCACCAGAATTCGTCCGCAGTTTTCACAAATCATGATTTTTTTATGCTGGCGAATTTCGCTTTGCTTCTGAGGGGGGATGGCATTAAAGCAACCTCCACAGGCATCACGTTCAACTGGAACAACAGCCAATCCATTTCTATAATTGCTGCGAATTTTTTCATAGCTGGCTAATAAGCGGGGGTCAACCTTTCCCTTTGCTTCTCCGGCCATTTTATTGTATTGCTTTTCTTCTTTTTCGTTAGCAGCAATGATTTTTTCAAGCTCCTCTTTTTTGCTAGTCAAAACACCCTCTTTGGAGCTGATATTTTTCTTGGCTTTATCGAGCAAAACAGCCTTCTCTGCAATCTCATCAGTAGCATCTTTGATATGCTTTTCTGCCAGTTTAATATCCAACTGGGCCATTTCAATTTCCTTGTTAATGGCTTCGTATTCGCGATTGTTCTTTACGTCCTCACTTTGCTTTTCGTACTTCTTGATCTGGGCCTCGGATTCCTTGATAGCAATTTTGCGCTGCTCAATGAACTCAGTAACGCCGTTGATCTCTTCTTCAATACGCGTTTTACGTGCATTGAGGCCTGTGATCTCATCCTCCAGATCAGCTACCTCCATAGGAAGCTCCCCTTTCAGAATTTTAATTTCATCCAATTTGCTGTCGATCTGCTGAAGGGTCACCAGGGAGACCAGCTTTTCCTGAATCGAGTAATCTT
>CAINBK010000014.1:0-4022 GCA_903846615.1 uncultured Bacteroidota bacterium | reverse complement strand
GAGCAGGCTATTGATGAAGCGCGTCAGCATGGATGGTTAGGAAAAAATATTTTGGGCAGTGGGTTTGATTGTGAAATATATGTACAACGTGGAGCCGGTGCTTACATCTGTGGTGAGGAAACAGCGTTGCTAGAATCATTGGAGGGTAAGCGGGGTAATCCTCGTATAAAGCCTCCCTTCCCTGCAGTCAAAGGGTTATGGGGCTGCCCAACGGTGGTTAACAATGTAGAAACCATTGCTGCGTTGGTTCCAATCATCAATGAAGGGGGAGAGGAGTATGCAAAAATTGGAATTGGGAAATCTACGGGTACTAAACTCATATCTGCTTGCGGTAATATCAACAAACCTGGTGTATACGAAATCGATATGACCATTTCGGTGGAAGAGTTTATTTATAGTGATGAATATTGCGGTGGCATACCGCAAGGAAAAAAACTGAAAGCCTGTATTCCGGGCGGATCTTCTGTTCCTATTCTTCCGGCCAACTTATTATTGAAAACAGCCAAGGGTGAAACGCGTATGATGACATATGAAAGTCTGGCTGACGGAGGATTTGCCTCAGGTTCGATGATGGGCTCCGGAGGTTTTATTGTAATGGACGATACGCAGTGTGTGGTTCGTCACACCTATACGCTTGCAAGATTTTACAGACATGAAAGTTGTGGACAGTGTTCACCTTGCAGAGAAGGTACTGGATGGATGGAAAAAATACTATGGAGTATAGAAACAGGTAAGGGTCGTTCCAGTGATATCGACTTGCTCTGGGATATCCAGCGTAAGATAGAGGGGAATACCATTTGTCCGTTAGGTGATGCGGCCGCATGGCCAGTGGCTGCTGCGATCCGTCATTTCAGAGATGAATTTGAATGGCATGTTAGCCATCCGGAAGAAGCGCAAAAACGTAATTACGGATTGGCTCATTATGCGGATCCACTGACAGTACCTGTGGCTTGATGGTTGAATAAAAAAGAAATTGATTATGGCAGACGAGATAAAAAAAGCACCCACCTCTCTTAAGGTAACCATCGACAACATCACCGTTGAGGTTCCCGCTGGGACTACTATTTTAAATGCGGCCCGGCAAATTGGCGGGGATGTTACACCTCCTGCTATGTGTTACTATAGTAAACTCGAGGGAAGTGGTGGTAAGTGTAGAACTTGTTTAGTAGAAGTAGCGGCAGGTTCTGCTGCGGACCCACGTCCGATGCCTAAATTGGTAGCGAGTTGTCGCACAACCGTGATGGATGGGATGGTGGTAAAAAATATCACCAGTGAAAGAGTACAAGATGCGCGTGCCGGAGTTGTTGAATTTTTATTACTCAATCATCCGTTGGATTGTCCGGTCTGTGATCAGGCTGGTGAATGTCATTTACAGGATTTAGGGTACGAACATGGTAAAGAAGGAACGCGCTATGAATTTGACCGTCGCACTTTTGAAAAAGAAGATATAGGGCCCACGATACAGCTGCACATGAATCGTTGTATTCTTTGTTACCGTTGTACCTATGTGGCAGATCAGTTAACGGATAATCGGGTGCATGGCATATTGGATCGAGGTGATCATGCCAATATCTCAACACATATTTCTAAAGCAATCGATAATAATTTTAGTGGCAACATGATTGATGTATGCCCGGTGGGTGCCCTAACCGATAAAACATTCCGTTTCAAGAATCGGGTATGGTTTACCAAGCCAGTGGATGCGCATCGCGATTGTCCTGATTGTTGTGGTAAGGTTACACTTTGGCAGCGTGGGGACGAAGTATTGCGTGTCACCGCTCGTAAGGATGAATGGGGAGAGGTACAGTCCTATGATGGAAAGCCAGGATGGATCTGTAATACTTGTCGGTTTGAAAAGAAAGCAGCTTCTGATTGGGTCATTGAAGGGCCAACTTCCATTAACCGCCACTCTGTAATATCTCAGGGGCATTATTTGGGATTACAAAAATCAAAAGAAACAATTCAGGATGTAATGGGCGGACTGAATCCTCGTTTACTCATGGATATTCACGATGTGAGTGAGGTGAACAAATTGGAATTGAGTCAACTCCCCGGTGCGGCCACCAGCGCTAATTTTAAAAACGAATCAACTAAATCAGAATAATGGTGATAGCTGCTGTTACATTATGGTTTATACTAGAGAAGGTCATTTTGATTGCTTCTATCATTGGGCTGTCCTTTTTTATTGCGATGTATACCACGTTGGCAGAAAGAAAAATTGCAGGGTGGATGCAGGATCGTCATGGGCCGAATCGTGCGGGTCCCTTTGGTATTTTGCAACCACTCGCCGATGGAGGAAAATTGTTTTTTAAAGAAGAAATAACTCCTGTTACTTCCAATCGTTTTTTGTTTTTACTCGGCCCCGCACTCGCAATGATCGTAGCCTTGGTAACTAGTACTGTTGTTCCCTGGGGTGCTCCTGTAATTACTGCTACCGGTTCGATTCCACTTCAGGTTGCTGATGTAGATATGGGCATCTTGATTGTATTCAGCGTGGTCAGCGTAGGGGTGTATGGTATCATGATTGGAGGCTGGGCATCCAATAATAAGTTTTCGCTGCTGGCGGCAATTCGAGGTGCTTCGCAAATGGTTTCTTATGAATTGCCCATGAGTTTAGCCCTGATTGCTGTACTATTTATGACAGGCTCTTTAAAGATGAGCGAAATAGTTTCCTATCAAATGACTCATGGCTGGAACATCATCTTTCAGCCACTCGGTTTTTTGATATTTTTTATCTGTGCACTTGCTGAGTGTAACCGTACCCCTTTCGATTTACCCGAAGCGGAAAATGAATTAAACTTTGGGTATCACCAAGAGTACTCTTCAATGAAGCTGGGCTTTTATCTTTTTGCCGAGTACATCAACATGTTTGTTAGCAGCGCTGTCATGGCTACTTTATTTTTAGGGGGCTATGATATTCCTTTTGTCAATGAAGCTAATTGGGGATTGGCTCCTTGGTTGTATTCACTAATCAGCTTTAGTGTAATGATGGCAAAGGTTAGCTTTCTGTTATTTGTATTTATTTGGATTCGTTGGACCATTCCTCGCTTCCGCTATGATCAATTAATGAATCTGGGCTGGCGTAAGTTGATACCGCTGGCGCTTTTTAATATGGTATTGAGTGCGGCCATTCTATTATGGCTTAAATCATAAACTGAAACGTGTAACTGACTATGCAACTCACGCAACGAGCAAAACCGGTAGACCGCAGCCCCATGACTTTCCTGGAAAGTCTGTATCTGTGGAATATAATTAAGGGGATGGCCATCACCTTAAAGCATATGTTTCTAAAAAAAGCCACGATTCAGTATCCGGAAGAAAAACGTCCTTTTTCTCCTGTATTTCGTGGCTTGCATGTATTGAATCGTGATGCGGAAGGGCGTGAAAATTGTACGGCTTGTGGCCTATGTGCCGTAGCCTGTCCTGCAGAGGCCATCACTATGGAAGCGGCAGAAAGATTACCCGGTGAAGACAAATTATACCGTGAGGAGAAGTATGCGGCCAAATACGAAATCAATATGCTCCGTTGCATTTTTTGTGGTCTCTGTGAGGAAGCTTGTCCAAAAGATGCTATTTACTTGTCGCAAACTTTTGCTCCTGCTAATTATGCCCGTAAAGGTTTTATCTATGGGAAACAAGAGTTGTTAATTCCTCACCCCATCGAACAACCTGAAGCTTATCAAAAAGCGCTGGGTGATCGTCAACCTTCTTCTAGAAACGCAAACCAACCTGTCGCATGAGTATAACCGCAATTTTGTTTTGGGTGCTGTCGGTTGCCGCTTTGTTTAGTGCACTCATGGTGGTAACCAGTCGCAACCCAATCCACAGTGTAATCTGGCTAATCGTTACTTTTTTTGCTATATCTGGTCATTATATTCTCTTAAATGCACAGTTTTTAGCAGTGGTAAACATTATTGTTTATGCCGGAGCTATTATGGTCCTCTTTTTATTCGTGATCATGTTGATGAACCTCAACAAGGAAAGTGAACCGGCTCGTCATCGCTGGATGCAACTGGCGGGTG
>CAINBK010000013.1:0-2901 GCA_903846615.1 uncultured Bacteroidota bacterium | reverse complement strand
GATACGGGGTGGAGTGAAAGTGGTGGGCTAGGTTTTATACAGGTTTTTGGAATGGATCGGTTTAGTTTTTTATATGCTGGTGTACAATTTATCGGTTGCGCATCTGGTCCTTATGTCCGGATGAGTGATGGACATGTTCCTCGTGATGCAGTCAATTGGTTAGATAGTACACTGACTACATTGTCGGATAGTATTCCCTTGATCATGGTCAATCATTACCCGCTGGATAATTCTTTGGATAACTGGTATGATGTGACTGATCGAATTCGAAAGAAAAATATTTCTCTAGCAATTTGTGGACACGGGCATGCAAATAAAAAAATGGACTTTGAAGATATTCCAGGAGTCATGGGCCGTTCTAATCTTCGCGCTAAGGCAGAGGTGGGCGGTTACAATATAGTAGAGGTTAAGGCGGACAGTGTATATTTTGCGGAAAGAAGACCTGGAAGAAGAACACTTCCTGTCTGGAATACGGTATCGCTTTATCGAAAGAAAGAGGGAGTAGTCAAAAATTATCCCCGACCATCCTATGCAATCAATTCAACATATAAGCAGGTGAACCGTGTTTGGGAAATTGCTGATCAAGCTAATATCATATCTACACCCGCCTGGTCAAAAAATTGGGTGGTTGTGGGCAATCAGGCAGGAGTTATTAAAGGATATTCAGCAAAAACCGGAAAACAAAAATGGCAATTTGGTACACAAGGGCCCATATACTCTTCACCGGCTATTCAAGATGACAATGTTGTAGTTGGGTCTGCCGATGGTGGAGTTTATTGCCTGCAATTACAAACAGGACAATTGCGTTGGAAATGGCAAGCAAATGCTGCCATATTGGGATCCCCGGTTTTAGCAGGGGACACGCTTTATATTGGCACCAGCGATCATCGTATTGTTGCACTGCATATCCAATCTGGAACATTGATCTGGCAATTTGAAGGACTGGAAGGTCCTGTGGTTAGCACGCCACTGCTTGTTGATGGCAAGTTAATAATTGGAGCCTGGGATCGTCATCTTTATGCAATTGAAACTTCCACTGGAAAACTGGTTTGGAAATGGAATAATGGTAGTATGGTGAGAAATTTTTCTCCAGCCTCCTGTATTCCTGTTGCATCAAATGGGACAGTATTTATTATGGCTCCTGATCGATTTACAACTGCCATTGATTTAGCTACTGGTCAAACTCGTTGGCGCGTAAAGGATGGCGGCGTGCGTGAGTCTATTGGAATGTCTACTGATGGTCAGTGGGTGTTTGGTAAATCCATGCAAGATACCTTGGTAGCTTATCAAGCCCTTGCAACTCCTCAGGTTGCTTCGTGGAAAATGCATGTTGGGTTTGGATATGAACATGTGCCTTCCATGATCATTGAACAGGACGGACTATTGTTATTTGGCACTCGAAATGGAGTGGTGTATGCTGTTGACCCAACGCTGAAAAAAGTTAATTGGGCCCATAAACTGGATAACTCCATGGTCAATACAGTAAGACCTATAGGAAAAAAGAGAGTATTGATTTCAACAATGGATGGCAAGTTAGCCTTGCTGCAATACAAAAACTAAAGAAAGAGTTGGATAGGGTTCTCCAAAAACTTCTTAACGGTTTGTAGAAAGGCCGCACCGGATGCACCATCAACACTACGGTGATCGCAACTCAATGTTACTTTCATCACTTGTGTAGCTGCAAACCCATTTTCCTTGCGGATAATTTTTTCGCTGATACGACCAACGGCCAGGATACAACTATCTGGTGGGTTGATGATAGCTGTAAATTCATCAATATCCATCATCCCTAAATTAGAGATGGTAAAAGTGTTTCCCGTGAATTCGTTGGGTTGTAGTTTTTTGTTCTTGGCTTTGCCTGCTAACTCCTTTGCCTCCGCAGCAATTTGAGGAAGCGTTTTGTTATCAGCAAATCGTACTACAGGAACAATTAATCCATCCTCGATCGCTACAGCAACACCAACGTGAACATGATGATAACGTCTGATCTTGTCTCCGAGCCAAGAGGCATTTACAGCGGGATGTTGGCGAAGTGCCAGTGCTACCGCTTTGATCACAAAATCATTGAAGCTAACCTTGACTGGACTCACTTCATTCAATTGTGTTCTGGCTGCAATAGCTTGATCCATATTTATCTCCATTTTGAGATAAAAGTGAGGAGCAGAAAACTTGCTTTCAGCCAATCTGCGGGCTATAATGCCACGCATTTGTGAGTTGGGTATATCTGTGAATCCTTCCGTAGTTTGTCCTGTATAAACGGGCGCTGCACTGACCGATGCCGTTGGTTTTGCTCCGGTTGGGAGTTGATCCAAATCAGCTTTAATGATCCTGCCTCCATCACCACTTCCCCGAAGTGAGGATAAGTCTACACCTTTTTCCTGCGCTATTTTTTTGGCTAGAGGAGATGCTTTAATTCTTCCATTGGCCATTGATGTTATAGCTTCCGTTGAAGTAGATGTTGAGGTAATGGCGGGTGCAGGAGTAGCGGGTGTTGAAGTTGTTGGCGCTGTCGCTGTGTTTGCTTGGGTAGGTGAGGAGGTACTCACTTTAGCAGCGGCAACAATGGCGTCAACATCCACTTTTCCTTTTTCTCCAATCACACAAAGAAGACCATTAACCGGAATTTTCTCTCCCTTTTCTGCGCCGATGTAAAGCAAAGTTCCATTCTTGTAACTCTCTAATTCCATGGTTGCTTTATCGGTTTCAATATCTGCCAGTACATCACCTTTTTTTACGGCGTCTCCTACCTGCTTATGCCAACCTGCAATTACACCTACTTCCATGGTATCACTTAGACGGGGCATTAACACCACTTCATCCATTTTGGACAAATCCAAGGTTGTGGTTGAGGCAGTTGAAGCGATTGTTTCCGTGGCAGGGGAACTGGATGGGGTAGAAGAT
>CAINBK010000012.1:0-1661 GCA_903846615.1 uncultured Bacteroidota bacterium | reverse complement strand
GATATGAGTGGCAATGTTTGGGAATGGTGTTCCGATTGGTATGACGCCAATTACTATGCAGCCGTGGCGCAAAAAAAATTAGTGAACCCAGTTGGTAGCAACAAAAGTTTTGATCCTGACGAACCTACGATTCCTAAAAAAGTAGTACGTGGCGGATCCTTTTTATGTCACGATTCATACTGTGCAAGTTACCGTGTATCTGCGCGGATGAAAACAGCTACCGATACCGGACTGGAACACACCGGATTTAGATGCGTAACAGACGCGTCATCTAAAAAATAATAATAGCATCTTCACCAGTTAGTGTATTATTTTATCAATAACACAAACCTAGATCGGTTCTTTTTTTTTTCTACTCTTTTTATTGGTTATATTGAATCAAAATTGCGTATGAAAAAATGGATCGCTTGCTGCTTTTTAATAAGCATGCTGCAGTTACAACTTACTGCACAAACCTACCAGCCCAATTGGGAATCCCTTGATGCTAGGCCTGTTCCATCATGGTTTATGAATGAAAAGTTTGGCATTTTTATTCATTGGGGCGCGTATAGTGTGCCATCGTGGGGACCACAGCACAGTTACTCGGAGTGGTACCAAAACGGTTTGCAAGGCGATAAAGACAATGTGCGCAAAAAATTTCACAAACTGCATTATGGTGATATGTCTTATTATGGCTTTGGTCCTATGTTTAAGGCAGATCGTTTTGATCCGGATGCCTGGGCTAAAGTGTTTGAGCAGTCGGGTGCAAAATATATTGTACTCACGAGTAAGCACCATGATGGCTTTGCCATGTGGCCTAGTAAAGAAGCAGATAAAACCTGGGGCTTTCCTTGGAACAGTGTAACGAGCGGTCCTAAAAGAGATTTATTGGGTGATTTATTTAAAGCCGTAAGAAAAACCAGCGTGCGTGCGGGTATGTATTACTCACTCTACGAATGGTACAACCCACTCTATAAATCGGACATCAATAAATATGTAAGTGACCATATGTGGCCACAAATGAAAGACCTGATTAATACCTATCAGCCCGATGTTTTTTGGACAGATGGTGATTGGGATGTATCGGATGCAAAATGGAAATCGCCGGAGTTTTTAGCATGGCTCTATAACGAAAGTCCAGTAAAAGAAAAGATTGTTACCTATGATAGATGGGGCAGTGGGATTCGTTTTCATCATGGTGGTGTGTATACGCCAGAGTACCAACCTGATTTAGATTTTGAAGATCATCCATGGGAAGAAAGTAGAGGCATGGGATACTCTTATGGATACAATAAAGAAGAAGATATTTGGGATTATAATAGTGCGCAATCACTAGTGTTAGCACTGGTAGATAAAGTAAGTAGAGGTGGTAATTTTTTATTAGACATTGGACCTGATGATCATGGAAAAATTCCGCCGATTATGCAGGAGCGTTTGTTGCAAATTGGTGCATGGTTACAAGAAAATGGCGAAGCGATTTACAACACCAGACGCTGGATACGCACATCGCAATCGTCTGCAAATGATAGTAAAGAAAAAGAATTGTATTTTACGTATAATCCTACCAGCAATGCATTATACGCTATTGCACCCACTTTTAATAATAATGGCGAGTACATTGTTAAAGACCTTGACTTACCAGCGGGTACCAACATTTCTTTTGTTGCTACCAAAGAAAAATG
>CAINBK010000011.1:0-4398 GCA_903846615.1 uncultured Bacteroidota bacterium | reverse complement strand
CAACCGAACCTTCGGCCTACGCTATTGTTACACTACTATTGCAACCCTAACGAAACTGTGTAATGGCATTTAGAATCTATACCAAAACGGGCGATAGCGGAACAACCTCCTTAATTGGAGGTACTAAGGTCCCCAAATCTCATCTTCGCATCGAAGCTTATGGAACCGTAGATGAATTAAACTCCTACCTGGGAGTCTGTCATGATTTGATTGAAGACAAACCCACCAAAAAAATATTAGCAGAGATCCAGGACCGATTGTTTACCGTAGGATCCTGTCTAGCCTGCGATCCAGAGAAAGAGCCCGGACTTGCTCTTCCCGATCTTAGACAAGACGATGTGGTGTTGCTTGAAAAAGAAATTGATCGAATGACGGCTGAATTGCCAGAAATGAAAAGCTTTATTCTTCCTGCAGGCCACCCTACCGTTTCGCATCTCCATGTTTTACGATGCATTTGCAGAAGAACTGAGAGATGCTGTGTTCGTATGGGGTATGAAGGAATACAAGTAGAGCCGTTGGTGATCATCTACCTGAACCGACTTAGTGATTATTTATTTGTGTTGGCCCGCTATATTGGCCAACAATTGGGAGCTGCAGAAGTACCTTGGAAGCCCCGCATAAACGGCTAAATCACAAATTTTCCATCCCTCATTGTCAGCACGCGATCACTCTGTGCGGCTAGTTCTTCATTGTGTGTTACAATCAAAAAAGTTTGACCCAACTCTTTTTTAAGGGCATGAAATAACGCATGAAGTTCATTGGCGTGCACCCCATCCAAATTACCGGTGGGTTCATCGGCCAGGACAATTGAGGGCTGATTGATCAAGGCCCTTGCCACGGCTACCCGTTGTTGTTCTCCCCCTGATAATTCCCCTGGCTTGTGTGTAAGCCTATCTTTTAATCCCAATTTTTCCAATAAATCAGCGGCAGCTTTTTTAACCTCACTCTTTTTTCGTCCGGCAATCCACCCAGGAATACTCACATTCTCCAATGCGGTAAATTCAGGAAGGAGATGATGAAACTGAAAAACAAAACCAATTTTTTGGTTTCTAAAATTAGCCAGTGTACGTCCGTTAAGCGTAGACAGGTTGACACCTTCCAGCTCAACAACTCCCTGATCCGCTTGGTCCAGTGTTCCAAGAATATGTAATAAGGTACTTTTCCCACAGCCCGAAGGGCCTACAATAGTTACCAGCTGCCCCTTGCCGAGCTCTAAATCCAATCCGCGGAGCACTTCCACAGATCCATATTTCTTATAAATACCAGTAGCCTTTAACAAGGGTAACAAATTATGTCCCGAAACTATCAAAATCCCCCCAAAACAGCATCTTGTAGAAAGGTTATTTGGAAAATAACCTAATCCGATTACATTTGCGCAAAAATCGGACTATGTTTTGGACACTTGAGTTGGCCTCATTTTTGGAAGATGCCCCCTGGCCTGCTACAAAAGATGAGTTGATCGATTACGCAATCCGATCTGGTGCACCGATCGAGGTCGTAGAAAATTTGCAAGAATTGGAGGATGAAGGTGACGTCTACGAAACCATCGAAGACATTTGGCCTGATTATCCTACTCAGGATGATTTCCTATTCAACGAAGACGAGTACTAAGCAATTCGGAGAATTACTTTTCCATTTTCTCTATCACCGTTTGTGTAACTCCTGTAAAACTAAAACCACCATCGTGGAATAAATTCTGCATGGTGACAAAACGAGTCAAATCACTGAACAAAGTGATACAGTAGTTGGCACAATCATCCGAACCTGCATTACCAAGAGGGCTCATCGCTTCTGCATAATTCATAAACCCATCAAAACCTTTTACACCACTTCCGGCCGTTGTACGCGTGGGAGACTGAGAAACCGTATTCACTCTTACTTTTCTTTTGACACCATAGTGATATCCGAAACTGCGTGTTACACTCTCTAACAAAGCTTTCGCATCTGCCATTTCATTATAGTCGGGGAAAACACGTTGTGCTGCTATATAACTTAAGGCCACCACACTGCCCCATTCATTCAAGGCATCCAAATCCCAGGCAGTGCGCAATACTCTATGTAAACTCATAGCAGAAATATCAAGCGTTTTTCCATTCCATTCGTAATTCATTTCTGTATAGTGCTTGCCTTTTCTCACATTCAAACTCATTCCTATGGAGTGTAGCACAAAATCAATCTTGCCGCCAAAATGCTGCATGGATTGCTCAAATAAATTTTTAAGATCGTCCATATTGGTAACATCTGCCCCTATGACAGGCGCATTACCACAGGCTTCAGCCAGCTTATTGATCTCACCCATACGAAGGGCAACAGGTGCATTGGTTAAAACAAGTTGCGCTCCTTCTTCCTGACAACGAAGAGCGGTTCTCCAAGCAATGGAGCGTTCGTCAAGTGCACCAAAAATGATTCCTTTCTTTCCCTTTAGCAATTGGTTGGACATAAAATGAATTTGAGCCCTAAAAGTAAGAAGATATTTTCTAGTGATTAGGACTAACGGCTGTTCTTATAAAAGGGCGCTATATTTACAAGTATGGCAAATCAAACGGTTATTACAGGTACCGGTTGTTATATTCCTCCGGTTATAAAAACAAACCAGGAATTTATTGGTCAAACTTTTTATGCGGAGGATCAAAAAAAGATTGATGCAGACGGAAAGGAAATTGTAGAGAAATTCAAAGAGATCACAGGAATTGAAGAAAGACGATACGCCGATGAAAAAGTAAATGCCTCTGATATGGCGGTAGCCGCTGCCCGACTTGCCTTGGAAGAAAGCGGACTAAACCCTGAGGAATTGGACCAGCTGATTGTAGCACACAATTTTGGGAACGTAGTCAAAGACACTATTCAAACAGATATTCTCCCGGCCTTGGCTTCTCGGGTAAAACATGAATTGGGGATTCAAAACCCATCCTGTGTAGCTTATGATATTTTATTTGGATGCCCGGGTTGGTTGCAAGGTGTAATTCAAGCAGATGCCTTTATCAAGGCAGGAGTAGCTAAAAAAGCGTTGGTAATAGGAACTGAAACACTAAGCCGGGTGGTGGATCACTTTGACCGGGACAGCATGATCTTCTCCGATGGAGCAGGTGCTGCTATTTTAGAATCCAGGCCTGAAGAACAAGATGGCCCGGGTATATTAGCAGCTAGTGTACAAAGTCATTGCACCGATGAAGCCTACTATCTTTTTCTTGGGAAAAGTAATCTTCCCGATGCAGATCCCAGCGTGCGTTATATCAAGATGAAAGGCAGGAAAGTATATGAGTATGCCATGCAACATGTTCCTGCTGCCATGAAGGATTGCCTTGACAAAGCTGGTTTACCCATCACAGCTGTCAAAAAAGTTTTTATACACCAGGCCAATGAAAAAATGGATGAGGGAATCATCAAAAGGCTGTTTCGACTTTATGGAATCAAGGAAATCCCTGAACATATTATGCCCATGAGCATCCACAAACTGGGGAATAGCTCGGTAGCCACCATCCCTACGCTTTTTGATATGGTAAAAAAAGGACATTGGGCAGAGCACTCCTTGCAAAAGGGGGATATTGTATTATTTGCCTCCGTGGGTGCCGGCATGAACATCAATGCCGTGTGTTACCGAATGTAAACAAGCCCCTTTCCATTATCTTCGCAACCAGTAAATTTCGGTTCGAAGATGACGCTCTCCTACAAATGGCTTTGTGACTATCTCCCTGAAAAACCAGCTCCTGAAAAGCTGAGTCAATTGCTTACTTCTATTGGACTGGAAGTAGAGAGTATGCAGTCATACGAAGAAGTAAAAGGCGGACTTCGGGGTTTGGTTATTGGAGAAGTAATCAGTACGTCCAAACATCCCAATGCGGATAAACTAACACTCACGAAAGTTAATATAGGTAATGATCAATTCCTCTCCATTGTTTGTGGCGCACCCAATGTAGCGGCTGGACAGAAAGTTGTGGTGGCCCCAGTGGGTGCTACCATCTATCCTACCAATGGCGAACCATTAACCATGCGTGTAGCAAAGATTAGAGGAGAGGAAAGCCAAGGAATGATCTGCGCTGAAGATGAAATTGGTTTGGGTGAAAGTCATGCAGGAATTTTAGTGTTGGACACTACAGCAGTGCCTGGCACACCCGCTCCTGATTATTTCAATTTATACGACGATATCATTTACGAAATCGGTCTGACTCCCAATCGCATGGATGCCATGAGCCATTGGGGAGTAGCCCGTGATGTTTGCGCGTATATCAACCATCACGAGAAAAAAAATATCACCCCACTGTTTCCAGCTACTACTCCATTGGATAAAGCTGGAGCAGCAGGGCCGGTACAAGTAACTGTTGAAAACACCAAAGCCTGTCCTCGCTACACAGGAATTTCTATTGAGGGTATAAAAGTTGAACCATCACCCGCTTGGTT
>CAINBK010000010.1:0-3319 GCA_903846615.1 uncultured Bacteroidota bacterium | reverse complement strand
TAATCCAATTGATGATTTAAACGAACTTTCAGATCCACGAGTAAGACAAGTACTACAACGTGAAATATTCCCGCGACGTAGTACTCAATTTGGTGAGGGGTTGTTAACCACATTCGATATGGCCTTTTATCCGAAAGATAAAGGTCCTTATAATTACGAGACTGATCCAAACCGAATGGATGCAAATGGGCGATTGAGAAACCCTCGAAATGCCTGGGGCGGGTTGATGCGTAATATCGACCAAACTGATTTTGAAACAGGAAATATTGAGTTCATTGAGTTTTGGTTACAGGATCCTTATTTGAATAATGCAACAAACCCATCAGGAGGGCAACTCTTTTTTAATCTCGGAAATATCTCAGAGGATGTATTGAGAGATGGGAAACGTCAATACGAAAACGGGTTGGCTACTCCAACTAATAATGCAAGGGAAGATAGCTCAACAGTTTGGGGTAAAGTGCCCTCTATTCCCCTGCAGGTAACCAACGCATTCAGTAATACAGCCACAGATCGCCAATATCAGGATGTTGGTTTCGATGGTTTAACAGATGAAGAGGAGCAATTTAAATTCAACGACTATTTGGCGTTATTACGAACTAATTTTGGAAGTAGTTCTCCGGTGTATCAACGTGCGTTGCTGGATCCATCGGGAGATAATTTTAAACCCTACCGCGATCAGCAATTTGATCAAGAGAACGCAGGTATACTCCGCCGCTATAAGAATATCAATAATCCGCATGGTAACTCTCCAATTGCAGGGAATAACACACAATTTGTCACAGCCTTTACACAATATCCTGATGCGGAAGAGTTGAATCGAGATAATACCATGAATGAGTCCGAGGAGTATTTTCAATATCGTGTGGATATTCTTCCTAACATGGGAGTCGGAACTAATTTTATAACCGATATCCGAACCCCTACGGTAACGCTGGCCAATGGACAAACCCGATCCGAGCGTTGGTATTTATTCCGAATACCTGTGGAGCAGTTTCAACAGAAAGTGGGGAATATTCCAGATTTCAAATCTATTCGTTTTATAAGAATGTTCATGACTGGGTTTCAAGATTCAGTTGTACTTCGTTTTGGAAAACTTGAATTAATCAGGAATCAATGGAGACGATTCCGTAATCAGGTTGATACTACCGGTAATTATACCAACTTGCCCATCCCTGACTATGCAACGGTTAATATTCTTTCTGTGAATGTGGAGGAGAACGATCAGCGTCAACCGATCGTTTATCGCATCCCGCCGGGGATAGAGCGTCAGCAACAGCTGAGCAACAATAATGTGCCGTTGTTGATGAATGAGCAGTCGCTGAGTATGCAAGTTTGCGGCTTACCGCAGCATGAAGCTCGTGGCGTGTTCAAAACGATGAACATGGATATGCGGCAATATGGCAAACTTGAGATGTTTATTCACGCGGAATCTGTAGATGGTGCTGAGCCAATTCGTCCTGGAGATATCAATGCTGTGATTCGAATCGGTAATGATTTCAATGGGAATTACTACGAAGTTAAAATTCCCTTGAAGCGAACAGAATTTGGCGAACGAGATAGTGCTCGTATATGGCCTTTGGAAAATAATCTGGATCTCTCCCTTCAGGATCTGATGGAACTTAAGATCCGAAGAAACAGAGCGGGTATCCCGCCTTCCCGTTATTATAGGGAGGTATTGCCGAATGGTAGGAGTTACGCTATCATGGGTAATCCTAATCTTGGCGAAGTGAGAGGAATATTATTAGGGGTAGAGAACGCATTGCAAGAAGCGCTTTGTGCTGAAGTGTGGTTTAATGAGCTTCGTCTGCAGCAACTTGATGAAAAAGGGGGCTGGGCTGCTTTGGCAAGAACAGATATTAAACTAGCTGATTTAGGTACAATATCCTTATCAGGTTCGGCGCGTTCACGGGGTTTCGGGACATTAGAGCAGCGGGTAAATGAAAGAAGTAGAGAGGATTTATATATGGCTGATGCATCCCTTACACTGGAGGCGGGAAAATTACTTCCCAAACAGTGGGGGATCCAAATTCCTTTGTATGCAAGTATTAGTCAGCGTAGCAGTACACCCGAATATGATCCTTATGACCTTGATATCGATTTGAAGCAAAAAATTAGAGAGGCCGCCTCGGATAAAAGGGACTCAATCCGAAATGATGCACAAGATGTGACTACTATTAAAACGGTAAATCTTACTAACGTAAAAAAGATGAGACCTGATGGTAAGAAAGTGTTACCATGGGACGTTAGTAATCTTGATTTTTCATATTCCTATATACAAACACTTTCGCATAATCCGTTGATTGAGCAAGATGAGTTGCGCAGAACGCGCGGGGTAATTGGGTATACCTATGCCCCAGTTTCAAAGTCAGTAGAGCCCTTCAAGCGATTTATTCGTTCTAATTCCAAGTGGTTGTCTTTGATTCGGGATTTTAATTTTAATTATGCTCCCTCACAGGTATCGGTACGGGCCGATGTATTCCGTCAATTTGGAGCCACACGTCCTCGTAATGTTGGAGGGGGGCCTTATAGAATTCCAGAGACATATAATAAGTATTTCACCTTTGACAGGTATTATGTGATGCAATGGAATTTGACCCGCTCACTCGCCATGGATTTTTCTGCCACGAACAACGCGCGTATTGATGAGCCCCCAGGCCGAATCGATAATAACATTAAAAAAGATTCTATTCGTTCTAATTTTTTCCGGGGTGGACGAACGATCAATTATCAGCAAGATTTCACGCTCAATTATAATGTGCCCACGAATAAAATTCCATTATTAGACTGGACTTCTTTGCGGGCTGGGTATAATTCAAAATATAACTGGCTGGCCGCTTCATTATTAGCGAGAGAATTGGGCAATAAGCTTTCTAATACACAGACTCGTACGCTCAATGGGGAACTCAAATGGGAAGATCTGTATAATAAGAACAAAACGATTCGTGCTTTACAGAACGGAATGGGCGCTTCGCGCACGGCTGCAACAGCACGTCGTAATGTAGCGGCTGAATCCAAAAAGGATAAAGTACGCTCGCGCACAACAAGAAACAGTGGGAACGCCGATCAACGAACTCCTGCACCTGATGCATTTGGACAACGTTCCAGATATAATTCTGATACCACTCGTGATAACACCTATGTGGATGGGCGGCAAAAGGAGAAAGATATAGCTGCGCCATCAGCCTTTGCTCCAACCACCTTGCGTTATCGCTATGATACCATTCGTGCAAAAGATGGTACAATCAGCAAGATTAAAAAACGTAAAATCAAAAAAATAAAAGAACCTACTATCAAATTACCAAAGGGACCTCGTGAGATT
>CAINBK010000009.1:0-1787 GCA_903846615.1 uncultured Bacteroidota bacterium | reverse complement strand
ATTGTGCCCATTCAAATAAGACAGAGGCTCCTGGCTCAATTACCGTGGCAAGAGTTCCAATGTGAAGAAGTACTGGCCGTTCAGTTTGAGGATTTGGTAGCCAATCTAAGTTTAGAGAAAAGGATACAAAAGAGGCGCTTCCATGGGATCAAATTCCAAAAACTTCCTATATCACCTGGACGCCCGCTTATGAAAAAGATTCAGTCATTGCTATTGCCCAGCGAAGAATTAATGAGGATACGCTATTTCAGCTCATTCATAACACCGCTTCCTATTTATCCAAGCAGAATGAAAAAATAGTTAACCTTCAATTCGAATCCTATAAAAAAACACAGGAGCAGATAAGTGTTGCTGTAAAGAGATTGGATTCTATACAACAGGGGAGGGCTTCATTAAAAGTTAGCCCTTTACAAGGTGAGGAGAATCGTTGGTCAAACGATCAGCCAAAACAAGAACGATTTGAACGCTGGTTAAAGGGAATAGGTAAAGACATCTACGTTGAGCAGGGTGTCAAGACGATGAAAGATATGATTAAGGAAATGCCAGCAACGGCGCGTCGTGCTTAATTGATCAGGCGTTTCTGTTGATACAATTCAAGTCTTCAAATGCAGTTTCCAAGCGTTTGCTAAATGCCTCTTCACCTTTGCGTAGCCAAACCCTCGGATCATAGTACTTTTTATTGGGCTTGTCTTCGCCCTCTGGATTTCCTAGTTGTCCTTGCAAGTATGCCTCATTCTTTTTGTAATTCATTAGCACGCCGTCCCAAAAGGCCCATTGCAAGTCTGTGTCGATATTCATCTTAATGGCGCCGTATGAAATGGCCTCCCTGATTTGCTCTTGGGGAGAACCGCTGCCACCATGAAACACAAAGTAGACTGGTTTTGCTCCAGTTTTGAATTGCTGTTGTATATAATCCTGACTATTCTTAAGAATAACTGGTCGTAATTCAACATTACCAGGTTTGTAAACGCCATGCACATTACCAAATGCAGCAGCTATGGTAAACAGCGGACTTACCTTGTTTAATTCAGTATATGCATAAGCTACTTCGGAGGGCTGCGTATAAAGTTTTGAGTTTTCAACATCAGAATTATCTACACCATCTTCTTCTCCTCCGGTCACTCCCAATTCAATCTCTATGCTCATTCCAAGCGGCTTCATACGCTTGAAGAAATTTACCGATGTTGCAATATTCTCCTCAATAGGTTCCTCGCTGAGGTCAAGCATATGTGAACTAAACAGTGGTTGTCCTTTTTCTTTAAAATAAATTTCTCCGGCATCCAACAAGCCGCTTATCCAGGGCAGCCATTTTTTAGCAGCATGATCAGTATGTAAAATAACAGGTACGCCATAATATTTTGCCACATTGTGTACATGAAGTGCTCCGGAAATGCCTCCCTGAATGTTTCCTTGTAATTGATCATTTGGCATTCCTTTACCAGCAATAAATTGGGCCCCTCCGTTTGAAAATTGAATGATAACTGGCGAATTGACTTTAGCAGCTGATTCTAATGTGGCATTAATCGAGTTGGTGCCGATGGTATTCACTGCAGGCAGTGCAAAATTATTTTCAATAGCATCTTGGTAAAGCGCTTTTAATTCTTCCCCATGCAATACACCGGCACGATATTTACTCATAAAAAAGGAATTTTATTTTTTGCAAATCTAGTTTTTTAAGGGTTACCTAGTGCGGCAATTACATCATATTTTGTAACAATATGATAGGATCCTGCTTCATCTCGGGTTAGTACGGCTCCGTTTTCTTTACTGATATATTGTGTCAATTT
>CAINBK010000008.1:0-3046 GCA_903846615.1 uncultured Bacteroidota bacterium | reverse complement strand
TGTTCCAGCTCCCGCTACACTTGGCGTAAATGTAGAACCACTCACTCCAGAACCACTCCACGTTCCCCCCGCAGGAAGTCCGCTCAAACTAAGTGGTGATGCCGTAACACAAGTAGGACCATATGAACCTGCTGTAACAATTGGAAGTGGTTGAACAATTACAGGATAAGTACAAACTAAATTATTGAGCAACGGATTTGCATAACTTAACTGCAGCGTGATATCAAAATTCTGGGCGCCTGCTAAGACGGTAAGTAATGAATCGCCGCCTTCATTCAATATAGAAGCGCCATTTGTAACAGACCAGCTATAATCTACATCGGGTTGTGGCAAATTGGAAACAGGAAAACTAAGTTGTGATGCATTACATAAAGATTGCGTAAGCAATGAGGGACAACCTTGTGAAGAACCTACCGAAATGACTATGGTAGCAGAATCTACACAATTAGGAGCAGCTTGCTGCGATGCAATTACTTTCAACGTATAATCACCTGCCATACTAGCGGTAAAAACAGGATCAGGAATTGAATAGCTATCCAGACTACCTGATGCAAAACCACCCGGACCTACAATTGTCCATTGATAATTAAATCCAGTAGTTACTATTGATCCATTCAATTGAATAGTGGCATTAAGCTGGCTTGTACTTGCACTATTCAAGGAAATAACAGTGGGCATGGCTTGGGCTTGGACTTCAACATTTAACTTTTTGACTTTTGTCCCAGGACTATCCACTGAATTTAAATAACAATAATTAATAAAACCACCCCGTTGGACACGTAGTCTCACTAGGAAAGAGTCAGATGGAATGATAGCTTGAAGTAAAGTGTCAATCGAAGAAACTCCAGCACCTGAACCAGATATTTGCGCGGTAGAGTTCGATGATAAATTTATAACACTCCAATTATAGGAAACATCCCCATTTTGACTAGCATCCAATACTGCTTTATAGTTTACAAGTGTAGTAGATGAACATAAGACAGAAGGCCCTGTTATACTACAGGTTGGCAAAAGAGTAACCGCATCACTTGAAAGTTGACAATCCATATTACCATTGCAAATGATACTACCATCACTTGTTTTTTCTACATTTTCAACATACATATGATAGGGCGAACCAGAAATAGCAGAAGCAGAATTCCCTTGGCCCCAATCAAGAAGCGAAGCGATGTGACCACCCCAGGCTAGAACCACATTATTTGCATTGTTGGCTTTAGTAAAAACTATTTCCATTGCGACAGAAACAGTACCGGGCGAGATATCAACTCCCCCTACATATTGAATGCTATTTAGGGTAGCATTCCATATAGCCATATTCCCTTTATTACGTAGGGATGAACTAAAAGGAGAGGTAGGCAGACTTATCTCGGGATTAAATCCGGCAGTAGTCTTTAGCTGAGCAAAACTGTTACCAGCAGTGGAATTAAAAATGGTATTTGTTGTATAAGCAGGAGACGGTATAGCTAAAAATGAACTAGAAATTCCAGATAAATTTTGCAGCCCTGTTCCTACAAGGGGATTGACTAATTCTGGGGGTAACGAGGCACTAAGCTGAAGATTTTGAAATCCAGTAATGTAATCAAACGCTACTCTCCCATTTTTTTTGACATCAAATGCAATACGTACACGGTATTGTTGGTTAGCTTCCAAGGTGGTAAACTCAATTCGATAAGGAACGGAGAAACCTTCAGCGAAATGCGACTTATTACCATTTGAATTGCCCCTTGCAAACTGTACGGGGCTCACTACAGGAAGCCCAACACCACCATTCTGCCCTTGCTGAAATTGGCAAGCCTGTCCATAAACGGTAAATGAACTGGATAATAAAAAACTAACTGCAATTGCTACCACAATTCGCAAATAAGTAAGGGGTAAATATAGTTTCATAATTGTTTTTTTGATTAAAGTGAAGCAAAATGAAAAGTAGCTCACTCCCTGGCCCTAATACCATGGCAGAGAACAATGTCCAACTGATTTACATTGGAATCAATCTGTGATTGAAAAGAAAAGCAAGGAGCCTGAAGCTAAAACATGGGGCTGTATCAGTTTAAAAAACCGATAAGACGGGCTAGATGCCGGGAGACATAATCTCACATTCAACGCATAGATATAGAAGAAATACTTATGCCGGGAATTCATAACACAGGGTCCCGTGTAAGATGATAATTGAAAATCATTCACACCATTGATACCCCTGTTCTCGTTCAAGCGGATCCATTCACTAACTGGAATATCCCAACATACCCAGTGAACACGTGGACTGACTGGAGCATCCACATCTTTTAACACAACTGCCAATGAACGAGTTTCACTTGGAATAAACTGCACCTTTAAACCAGGATTCATGTTCAAACCTTCCCTACGATAAACCGTAGGCAAAAGTCCACCATTAACAAAGGCAGGACTTTTGATGTCCAGGGTGTGAAGTGAGGCATCCATGATCATTGCTAAGAAATTTTTTAAGGCATTTATTAGGGAGCCTCGCCGGGTGGGGGTAATTCCTCTGGAGGTGTATAATCTGGTAATTCGTCAGGAATAAAATCAGGATCCTCGGGAGGCAATAAAGGATCCTCAGGATCCAACGGAGGTACAATCTCAGGAGGCGCAAGCGGTGGTGGCTCTTCAGCAGGTCCCTCCGGAATCTTGCGCTTTGCCAGCAGTAAAGAAAAAGATGAAGTTTGAACCATCTACCTTGAAATTAATAGATGCGCCGTCTGAATGCAATGATGTAAAACGCAATTTCCGTGACTGCAATCAGTTCAAATGAGCTCATAAATGGAAAGAAAATCCTATTGCGCCATAGAAATGTGAAGGAAGCAAATCCAGCGATGCAGCCCGCCAATGCTGAGAAAGTCTGAATGCAATATTTTGTCTGTGAAAAAAGAAACTCCCACTGATTTGAGGAATTGAACGGTCAAAAAATACATCGCTAAAAATTGGGGGTGTAAACACTGTTTTGCTGTAAACAGACTCCTCAACAATTCTATCTCTTACCACATACTGGATACCAGCAGTGAGAAGAAAACCACCTGTAATTTTTTTATTA
>CAINBK010000007.1:0-16822 GCA_903846615.1 uncultured Bacteroidota bacterium | reverse complement strand
GTTTTTCATTGATGCCAAAGAAAAAATCTTCTGTTCCGCAATCAATGATTATTTCAGACTCACCTGGTTTTATTTTATCAACTAGTCCTGTAACAGAATAGTCGATCCATCGTTGTGCATGCTGCGTGGTATCTCCTAATAGTCGTAATAGACTCCAGCTGCTTTTTCGAAAACGAAGATCAACGCCACCGCTCATACTGCCACAGGCACCAAAGGTGGTGCTGTTTTTTAATCCAAGATACAAACCACCGTGTCCTCCCATACTTAATCCAGTAATAGCTCTTCCCATTCGATTGGCCTTGGTTGGGTAGTGGCTATCAATGTAGGCTGGAATTTCAACAGCAATGTAGGTTTCCCACTGCAGGGAATCGATTTCGGGACTGTTGATATACCAATCGTTATTTCCCTCGGGACAGACCAACATCATCTGATATTGGTCCGCATAGATCTTAAGTTCCGGCACCCTGATAATCCAGTTGGCATACCAGCCGCCGTAACCATGTAATAGGTAGGTTACCGGGTAGAGCCCTTTTTGTTGAGTAGAGGCTGAGGGTTGGATAACCACACAGCGAAATGATTTTTTCATTGCCTTACTCTCAATCCAGACAGTATCTATGATTGCTGCCTGGACCGAGAGTAGTGCAAATGAAAATAAGACAAGTAAGAAAGCTTTACGCATGCTTAGAATCCTTTCTTAGCTTCTTGTGCGCGTTGCATCGGGTTTCCGCTTTGGCCTCCGGCACCACGACGGGGTCCTTGGCCTTGCTTGAATATTGTAAAGCGAGAAGGTGCTTCAAATTTATTCCAGCTATTATTTTTTTCGTCGATGTCAGCTGTTTCACGAAGTGGATCCAACTTAACAGAAGCTACTTCTTTGTCTTTGATAAAGGCTTTGGTTACTTTTTTCTCATTTAAACGCCATACCTGCGCTGGAATTTTTTCAACTTCTTTAGATCCATCCTTGTAGGTCCACTCAATGATAATTGGCATGATCAAACCTCCTTTATTGGAAAAAGTTAATTCGTATTGATGGAGGTTGCTGAACTTAGCTTTTTCCTCAGCTGTTAACTTCTCTGGTGCGGCGCCACCAAAGCTCATTTCAATTTGTGCAGTATCATAAGGCTCCATTCCCCGGGCATAACGCCAGTAAAAATCACGCAGGGTAGTGTCAGCATCCGTTGCAAAAGTGATTGATTTGTCCTCTCGGTTGCGAATCTTGGAGATGTCCTCGAAAGAATTTACTAAGGGACGATCTGCGCTTCTTTTAAAAGAGCTCGCTCTTCCACCTGCTTGTGTAGCGGCTGTGTCTACCATCGCATACTTTACAGTATCAAGTGAGATATCACATACATCCGTGCTATAGAACCAACCTCTCCAAAACCAGTCTAGGTCTTCACCACTGGCATCTTCCAATGTACGGAACATGTCAGCGGGCTCAGGATGTTTAAAGGCCCATCTTCTGCAGTATTCTTTGAATGCGTAATCAAAAAGCTCACGACCCATTACCGTCTCCCGTAAAATGTTCAATCCGGTAGCTGGTTTTGAATAGGCATTGGGCCCAAACTGAACAATATTGTGACTATTACTCATGATGGGCTCCAATTGATCTTTAGGAAGCTTCATATAATCAGTAATGTAGGCAGCAGGTCCGCGGCGGCTTGGGAATTTATTGTCCCATAATTCTTCTGCGAGGTATTCAACAAAAGTGTTGAGTCCTTCGTCCATCCAGCTCCATTGTCTTTCGTCACTATTGATGATCATGGGGAAAAAGTTATGTCCCACTTCGTGAATGATTACTCCTAACATTCCATTTTTAGTACTCTCACTGTACGTACCATCTTTTTCTGTTCGTCCGTAATTAAAACAAATCATGGGATACTCCATTCCATTGGATGCTTCAATACTTTGGGCTACAGGATAGGGGTATGGAATTGTAAACTTCGAATATGATTTAATCGTGTGGGCAACTGCTTTAGTAGAGTAGGGACGGTATAATCCATAGGCTTCTTTGGGATATCCGCTCATGCACATTACTTTTTTACCTTCAACCATGGCTGGCAAGGCATCCCAAATGAATTTACGGGAAGAAGTCCAGGCAAAGTCACGAACATTATCTGCTTTGTAAATCCATGTTTTCTTTTGACTTGATTTTTGTTTCTCTGCAGCTTTTGCTTCTTCGAGGGTAACTACTTCTATAGGTTCTTTAGCAGTTTGAGCCTTGTTCCAGCGGCTGAGCTGAGCAGGGCTTAGCACCAACGGATAGTTCTGACATTCTCCTGTTGAAAGTACCACGTGATCAGCTGGCACAGTCATTTGTACTTTGAAGTTGCCAAATGTCAATGCAAATTCCCCACGGCCGGT
This sequence comes from uncultured Bacteroidota bacterium, assembly GCA_903846615.1. Taxonomy (GTDB): domain Bacteria; phylum Bacteroidota; class Bacteroidia; order Chitinophagales; family Chitinophagaceae; genus JJ008. Next base: position 14,461 of record CAINBK010000007.1, on the reverse strand, counting down.
GAATTGCTGATTTTGCCAACCCTTAAAATCACTATATACGCAGAGGCGAGGATACCACTGTGACATGGTGAAAAGATGATTTCCATCCTCAGGGAAGTATTCATACCCCCCACGTCCACCGATTGTCATACGGTCTGTGATCTTATAGTTCCAGTCTAGTTTAAAAGCAAATCGTTGACCAGGCTTCAATGGAGTGGGAAGTTCAACGCGCATCATCGTTTTGTTGATTGTATAACGCAAGGGTTTTCCCAATGCATCCGTTAGCTTGGTGATTTGGAATCCAAGTCCATTATCTCCCTTTTCCTCGGCTGCTTGTTGCAATTGCTGTACGCTCAATTGTCGGCTTAACGATGAACTATTTTGGTAATTAGCGTTGTTGACAGAGCTATGTTCGTTCTCGTCCAACTGAAGCCACAAATACGTGAGCACATCTGGCGAGTTATTAAAATAAGTAACTGTTTCAGCCCCTTTTAATTTTAAATTTTTTTCGTCCAGTTCACAGACAATGTCATAGTCGCAACGTTGTTGCCAATACTTAGGTCCTGGAGCACCGCTGGCAGTGCGGTATTCATTTGGTGTTGGGAAAATAGTGCCCAACTGTTCAAACTTGTTACCGTGATTACTACCCGGATTGTTTTGAATGTTTTGTGCTTGTGCGGAAATAGTTCCAACAAGCAGCAGAAGAATTAAGAGCAGGTTTCTCATGATTGATGTATTAAAATTTTAATGGAAATCTATTGTAACAAATTCCAATGGAAACTCCCAAGGCAAGTGAGGATATTAAGTAGGAGTAAATCAATGGAGTAACTTTCATTTTATTTGTGATTAAGAAAGTGAGTCCCAGCAATAGGCTGACAATAACGAGTTGTCCAGCCTCAAGGCCTAGGTTAAATCCTAGCAGTCCCCATCCCAATTGTTGGTCGCTGGCCAGCATCATTCGGATTGTGTTGGCAAAACCCAACCCGTGGATCAAGCCAAAAAAAAGAGCTAAGGCATAACTTTTAAAGAGAGGTTGCGGTCCTGCGGATTTTTCAAATAAATTTCGTGCGGCCGTTATTACTATAGTTAGCGGGATAAAAAATTCTACCCATTTGCTGTCTACCCGAATCCAGTCCCACACACTTAGTACCAGCGTCAAGGAGTGACCCACCGTAAATGCAGTAACTAATATCAGAATTGCTTTCCAGTCTCGCCAACTATAGAGCGCTATGAGTGCAAGAAGAAATAGCTGGTGATCCAACGCATCTAAGCTGATAATATGCTCCCATCCAAAGGGAAAATAAAATTGAAATGCCTCCATAAGTCAGCTAACTATTTTCAAGAATCCGATCAAGCTATGAAAATAATCCAGAGTTTTGTGATTGGAAAATATTTTATGCAAGCGGTACTTACCTTGGTTGGCTGGCTTTTATGGGGAATTTTCCCCTTGGGGGATAAAAATCCAGTTATCCATCCATTTCATGTGGGCGTAGTGGAGATAAATCATAATGCTGCGGAAGCCACCCTGGAGGTACAGTGTAAGCTTTTTACTGATGACTTTGAGGCCGTGCTTTCCAAAGTCTATAAGCGAAAGGCAGATCTTATTGCAACTTCCCTTCATGCAAGTATGGATAGCGTGGTGCAGCATTATCTTAAAACGCATTTGTCCCTTCAGGTGAATGGAAAAACTGTATCGCTGAATTATTTAGGTTTCGAGCAAGAAAGGGAGGCTGTCTATGTATACTTGGAGGTTGAGAAGGCTCCTTCAATGATTGAAAAGGCCGCTGTTGAAACTAGTCTCCTTTATGAATTATACGATGATCAGGTTAACCTGATCCATTTTTCGACTCGCAATATGCGGAAAAGTGCTAAGCTGGAATACCCTGCAACAAGCGCTCCATTAGTATTTTGATAGCTACTCCATATCCTCTCGAATGGATTCGCTGATTTCCACTAAAACTTTATCGATGCGGTGCCCATCCATATCAATGATTTCAATGGAAAATCCCTTCCATTGAAATTTCTCTCCTGTTTTAGGGATCCTTTCCAGTTGGTGTAAAATAAATCCGGCCAGCGTGTCAAAATCTTGTTCTCCCTCATTCATCCATTCAGTTTTGTCGAATCGGGACAGAAAATCATAAAATGGAATTTGTGCATCAATCAGGAAGCTTCCGTTCTCTCGTTCAATGATCTCGTAGTCGGGTCCTTCCTCCTGTGGAATCTCTCCGACAATAGCTTCCAAGATGTCATTTAAGGTCAGCATTCCCTGTATACTTCCATATTCATCAACAATAAATGCTGAATGAACTTTGGATGTTTTAAATCGCTCTAATACTTGATATGCAGAAATATTTTCCGGGATGAACAAGGCAGGTTGCATCACCTCTCCCAGCTGCAAATGGTCAGGACTTACATACAAATCTTTGATCGATACAACGCCTTTGATGGTATCGATACTGTCTTTGCAGATCGGATAGGCCGAGTGAGGTTCGCGTATAATCTTTTCTTTGATTTGCTCCTCCGTATCTTTTTCGCTAAACCAAATAATATCACTACGGTGTGTCATCAGCGAAGTGATACTGCGGTCGCTGAGATGAAAGACTCTTTCAATTATTTCCTGTTCTTCCTCTTCAATATTACCGGCTTCAGCTCCCTCTGTAATAAGGGTCTTGATCTCTTCCTCCGTGATGGCGTCGTTTGTACTTTTTCTAATCTTAAATATTTTGAAAAACAGAGTGCTGCTGCTATTGAGTAACCAAACAAAGGGATAAGTAATTTGTCCAAACACCCGCATCGGGCCCGCTACGGCCATAGCTAATCTTTCTGCCCGAATGAGTCCAATTCTCTTGGGTATTAATTCGCCAAAAATTATGGAAACAAAAGTGACCAGCACTACAATAATCAATGTAGCCAGTGTATCCGCTAGCTCAGGTTCTACTCCCTGATTTATCAAATGGGGCAGCAGTTGTTCACTAAACTGTTCTCCAGAATAAACCCCGGTAAGAATTGAAATCAGTGTGATTCCAATCTGTACAGCCGACAAGAAAAGCTCCGGGTGATTTGAAAGTTCCAGGGCCCGTTGGGCGCGTTTATTCCCTTTTTCTGCTAAATGTTCCAGCCGTCCTTTCCTGGCAGAGACTAATGCAATCTCTGACATGGAAAATAATGCATTCAAAAAAATCAAGACGCCCAGGATAATGAAATCCATCTGTTTTAAATCGAGTTTTCGCTACCGAAGATAGCAAATCGAGGCTGTTTGTTGTATTGCTTTGCAAACAGTGCTGCAACGGTGGTTCCTACCATTGCGCCAACCAAAACATCAGCGGGGTAATGCACGCCTACATAAATCTGCGCGTAGCCAACCAAAAATGCCCAAAAAAACAATAAGTATCCAGTTTTGCCTAGCCATTTGCTAAGGGTTAAAAACATAAAGGTGGCTATTGCAAAATGATTGGCGGCATGATTCGAAATAAAACTAAAACCAGTACCACAGTTGGGGATACGTAGTAATACCTCCCCGGCCAGTAAAGGATCGTTGCATGGCCTTAGCCGTTGAAAAGTCTGTTTTATTAGCTGGTTACCGATAAGATCTACCAGCCCCACAGTGGCAATCAAAAAAAAGATCCACCAGCCTGCTTTCTGTCTGAATCGGTAAATCAGTATAAGGAGCAGTATTACGTATGCTGGAATCCAGAAGGAGGGCGTCCGCCAAGAGGGTAGCAGCCAATCAAAGAAGGTGTTTCCCCCCGTGGAATTAACCTGCTTAAATAACCAACGATCCAGTTGTCCGATTTTTTCCAAGCTAGTAATCTTTTGTACTAACAAAAGTAAGGAGCCTTACTGTTTAAGTTATGTTGTTTCTTTGCAGCATGTTTAGGTCACATCTTCGGATACCAAAGACCTTGTTGTGGGTCATTAATTTATTTTTTTTATTACTCCTGCTATTCACCTTTTATCGGATAACAATTTTTTTTGCGTTCAGGCCTGCTGATCTAGCATGGGAGCAGGTTTCATCCTCGTTCATACTGGGTCTTCGGTATGATCTTCGTTGGATTGCTATTGTATTGCTACCGATTGTTTTGTTCAGTATTCAGCCTACGTTATCTCCTTTTTATTCTGATTCCAATAAAAGATATTGGACCTGGTATCTGGCAATTCTCACCTTTGTACTTTTCTTTTTTTTCGCAGCTGGTTTCGGAAGTTTTTCCTACAACCAAACACCCCTTGACGCAGGCGCTATGAATTTTGCAGAGGACTTTACAATTTCTGTGAAAATGATCTGGCAAACTTATCCTTTGTTGTGGATGCTTGTGGGCTTGGTAGCAGCGGTTCTTAGTTTTCGATGGATGTATCATAAAAGCCATTGGCAGGTAATTAGCCAAACTGATGGTTTGGGCATTCCACATACACGTGGCTTCTTTATTGGAGGTGCGTTATTATTGAGTCTGTTTGTACATGGTTCTTTTAGCGTACATCCTCTTAAAAGGGAGGATAGTTTTCGTTTTCAGCAAAGCTTCTTGAGTTATTTATCGATTAATCCGCTTCAAAATTTTGTTGGTACGTTAAGTCTTCGTCAACCCAGCTACAATCAGGATCGTGCCAGGGCGCTGTATCCTGTTTTAGCAAATTGGATGGATTGGAAGTCTGCGGGTTCACTTTCATTTAACCGATCGGTTGGACCAAGAAGTACAGCCACAGAGAGCAAGCCTAATATAGTGCTCATTCAGTGTGAATCATTTAGTATGTACAAAAGCAGTATGAGTGGAAATCCGCTCTATACTACTCCGTTCTTTGACTCCCTTTCCAAGAGAGGAGTATTTTTTGAACGTTGTTTTGCTCCTACCTTTTCCACGGCAAGGGCTTTGTTTGCAATACTCACCGGAATTCCAGATGCGCAACTATTTAAATTTTCCAGCCAAAATCCTTTAGCATTAAATCAATACACCCTTATCAATAGTTTAGAAGAGTATCAGAAGCATTACTTTCTAGGCGGAGATGCTGAGTTCAATAATTTTGAGGGTATCCTCCGTAATATTAAAGGATTGACCATGCATACAGGCATGCGTTTGTCCATTCCGCCAATTAATGTGTGGGGGATTAGTGATAAGGATTTGTTTTTGGAAGCACATCAGGTTTTTAATGACGCAAAGGCGCCATTTTTTGCGTACATACAAACATCCGGAAATCATCGTCCTTTTCAACGCGCTATTCCTCTTTCCGATAGTGGCTTTATCCGTGACACACTACCCGAGGATAAATTAGTAAAGTTTGGTTTTGAGTCAGTGGATGAATACAACGCCTTTCGCTACACGGATTATTGTTTTCGTTCTTTTTTTGAGAAAGCCTCCCGTGCTGATTATTTTTCTAATACCATATTTGTACTGATTGGCGACCATGGCGTAGCAGGGAATGCGCTTGCCGTATATCCCTCTGTCTGGACAACGCAACGGCTCACTGACCAGCATGTGCCACTTTTGTTTTATGCGCCTGGTTTACTGTCTCCACAGCGAAGAGAGGAGGTAGTTTCACAAATTGATGTATTGCCGACTATCGCAGGCTTATTACATCGTCCTTATGAAAATCGAACCTTGGGTCGGGATTTGTTGGATCCTACTAAAAAAAATCATTTTGCTTTTGTTACTAACGCATCCGATCGGATTGGGTTGGTGACTAACGACTATTATTTCACTAGACATCTAAATACGGGGGAGGAATTATTATTGCCCTTAAAGGATTCTATTTCAACGAAGTCATTCGGTGAGGTGAAAAAAACTCAACGAGCACTGTCTGAATTAACAGACGCGATTTTTGAGACCTCCCGATATCTAATTATGAATAATCGAAATTATTAATTCTCACGCTGCGCGTAGAAAATCATCCGTGGTGATTGGCCGGTATCAAAGGAATTTAATTGGTAGTCTCCCCACACTGATTTTATGGTAAGGCCCTGTTGAAGGAGCAATGATGAAAGGGTTTCTCTTGAAAATCGCGCCACTTTTTCGGTATGCGTAAGCACTATTCCTTTTTTAGGATCTTCTACGTCAATACGTTTATACAAGTGAGCGTTGTCATGCCAGCGCTCAATCGTAAAATTTATCTGACGTATTTGTTTTTGTTCTTTCGTTACCAGTTGTTGAATGGCCACTTCGCTATTTACATAATCCAATACCAAGATGCCATCTTTTTTTAATGCGGTGGCCATCATATGTAGCGCTCTCGCATGTTCATGCTTCGAATTGAAGTAACCAAAGCTGGTAAAAAAGTTAAACACAAAGTCCATGCTTCTTGCTGTATACAGCTGTCGCATATCGTGAATCTCAAAATGAAGTTGCGGTGTTGCAAATTGGTTTGCATACTTTATATTTTCCGGAGCTACATCGATACCTGTAACGTCATAACCATAACTAGCTAGTTGACGACTATGTCTTCCTCTTCCGCACCCCACGTCCAACATTTTTGAATTAGGGTTTGGTTTGAAGTAGTCTACCAATGTTGTAATAAAGGCTGCAGCCTCAGCGTCGTCCCGGTTTGCGTACAAAAGATGATAATAAGGAGAATTAAACCAGTTCTTAAACCACACTTTCTCTTCCATGCTGCAAAGGTAACATGAAGTACTTCCTTTTGCTTCACAAACTGTATTTTTGCAGCGCAAAACCTACCTATGTCTTTAATCAAAAGTATTTCCGGAATTCGAGGAACCATTGGGGGCCAAGTGGGAGAAAATCTAACACCTCTTGATATCGTAAAGTTCACCGCAGCATTTGCAACAATCATTTGCGATGGAAAAACAACTCCGCGTATGGTGGTGGGGCGGGATGGAAGAATCAGTGGTTCGATGGTGCAACAATTGGTGATGCAAACCTTGGTTGGATTCGGTGTGGAAGTAATTGATTTAGGTCTTAGCACTACTCCTACAGTTGAATTAGCGGTACCTGCTGAAAAAGCGGCGGGAGGAATTATTATTACTGCAAGTCATAATCCACAGGAGTGGAATGCGCTCAAGTTGCTCAATGCGGAAGGAGAATTTATTGATGCTGAGGTGGGAAGGCAAGTGCTTCAGTTAGCAGAGAAAGAACTATTTCAATTTGCCACGGTGGAGAAACTCGGTTCTATTGTTTCTAAAGATTATTTAGCAACTCATATTGATGCAATTATTAATTATCCCTTGGTCGATGCAGCATTAATTGCGTCCCGCCAATTAAAAGTGGTGGTGGATGCAATTAATTCAACAGGGGCCACTTATGTTCCTGTTCTTTTGAAAAAATTGGGTGTTCAAGAGGTAATTGTGATCAATGAAAAAATCAACGGACAGTTTGCGCATAATCCTGAGCCACTCCCTGAACATCTTAGAGGACTTTGTGAGGAAGTAGTGCGTCAGGGAGCTGATCTTGGTATTGCCGTAGATCCAGATGTGGATCGTTTATGTTTTGTAAATGAGGATGGTACTTTGTTCGGCGAGGAATACACGCTCGTAGCTGTAGCTGACTACATTCTTTCCAAAAGAAAAGGTAACACTGTCAGTAACATGAGTAGTACCAAATCACTTCGGGAAGTAACTATTTCAAGAGGGGGAGTTTATACGCCCGCAGCCGTGGGCGAAGTCAATGTGGTGAAAAAAATGAAAGATACCCATGCTGTTATTGGCGGGGAGGGAAATGGGGGAATTATTGTTCCTGATTTTCATTATGGCCGAGACGCATTGATAGGGATTGGACTTTTTCTCACCCATTTTGCTGGACAGGATAAAGCGATGAGTGGGTTTAGGAAAAATTATCCGAATTACTTTATCTCAAAAAATAAAATTGAACTTCCTGAAGGGATAAATTTAGTGGTGTTACTGGATAAGCTATCCGAAAAATACAAAAAGCAGCCCCAGAATAGGGAGGATGGGCTTCGTATTGAGTTTGATCAGGACTGGGTGCATTTACGCGCTTCTAATACAGAACCAATTGTTCGCATTTATGCAGAAAGTAACCTGGAAACAAAGGCGAGTGATATTGCTCAACAACTCTTGCGGGATATTAGGGAAAATTCACTTTCTGGATCCTAGTGTATATTCGTATAACTCATGACACGCGTCTATTTTGATAATGCTGCTACCACTCCAATGGACCCACAGGTTTTGGAGTACATGATTCCCTTTTTGCAAACACATTTTGGAAATCCTTCCTCTATTTATTCATTTGGACGAGAAACACGACTGGCTATTGAGAACGCTCGAAAGTTGGTGGCTAAATTATTGGGGGTAAAGCCTGGAGAGATTTTTTTTACAAGTGGAGGAACAGAGAGTGATAATATGGCAATCTGGTCTGCTATAGAAGACTTGGGATGCAGACATATTATTACCTCACCGATTGAGCACCATGCTGTTTTACATACTGTAAACGCATTGGCAAAACAACGACAACTCTCTACGGAGCTTTTGCGAATTTTACCGGATGGTCATATTGATCTAGCTGATTTAGAGAGAGCATTGGCTTCCTCTTCAACACGTTGCTTAGTATCCTTAATGCATGCTAACAACGAGATAGGAAATTTATTAGATATTGAAGCGGTGGGTGCATTATGTGAAAAGTATGATGCAATTTTTCATTCAGACACAGTTCAAACAGTTGGACACTACCCGTTGAATTTATCGAAATCAAAAGTTCATTTTGCTACCGGTGCAGCACATAAGTTTCATGGTCCAAAAGGAGTAGGTATTCTTTTTATTGCTGAACATATAAAGGTTAATCCTCTTATCCATGGTGGCGGGCAAGAGAGAAATATGCGGGCCGGTACTGAAAATGTTTCAGGGATTGTGGGTTTTGCCAAAGCATTAGAATTAGCTGCTTCTAATCTTCAGCACGATCAAACACATATCCAATCCCTCAAAACTTATCTAGCAACTCAGCTGCAAGCACAAGTGCCAGGTGTGCAATTCAATGGAGATTGGAATGGTGCTTGTTTGTATACAGTTTTGAATGTTTCTTTCCCTCGTACTCCTCAGTCAGAAATGTTATTAATGAGCTTGGATTTGCAAGGTATCTGTGTTTCTGCTGGTAGTGCATGTAGTAGTGGCGCCAACCAGGGTAGTCATGTAATTCAGGCATTGCCAAAAGGCAATGAGGGTGTTCCTATTCGTTTTTCTTTTTCAAAATTTAATACTAAAGAGGAAGTAGATCTCTTACTGGTTAAATTGAAGCAATTGCTCTAGCCCAATTTTAAAGACTGTGCCAGGGATTTCGGCGGGTGGACTGCATATATTTCCTGAGATCTCTCCAAAAGGCAAGTATCATGTAAATGATAATGGGAGACCCCAAGGTCAAAACTGAGGTGTAAAGGAAATACTGTCTAATCCGGCTGGTTGAAATACCCAACCTGAGCCCAATTGCGGTACAAACCCCATAGACATTCCATTCTACCAGACTTTTGAGCTTTTCCATAGGAGGGTTCTAAAATAATTACAGTCAAATTTACAAAAGTCATACGTTCCCTCGGGCTGATTTTCTTAATTTTGCAGCGCTAAATCTCCAAAAATCTATTGTATGGTGTTTGATCTGAATCTGATAAAGAAACTGTATGCTGCTATGCCAGCCCGCGTTGATGCTGCCCGTAAGTCCCTGGGTCGTCCTTTAACGCTTGCTGAAAAAATCTTGTACTCCCATCTTTGGGAGGGCGTAGCTCCTGTCGATTTCAAGCGGGGTAATGATTATGTGGATTTTGCACCTGATCGTGTGGCCATGCAGGATGCTACGGCTCAGATGGCACTGCTACAGTTTGATACAACGGGTCGTAAAAAAGTTGCGGTTCCGTCCACAGTTCATTGCGACCACCTGATTGTTGCTAAAAGTGAAGGAAAGGCTGATTTGTCCAAGGCGGTAGCGGATAACGAAGAGGTTTATAATTTTCTTGCTTCGATTTCAAATAAGTATGGCATAGGGTTTTGGAAACCGGGTGCAGGAATCATCCACCAGGTTGTTTTAGAGAATTACGCATTCCCCGGCGGTATGATGATTGGAACCGATTCTCATACGGTTAATGCTGGAGGTTTGGGAATGGTTGCTATTGGAGTAGGTGGAGCTGACGCCTGTGATGTAATGGCTGGTTTGAGCTGGGAATTATTAATGCCAAAATTGATTGGTGTTAAGCTGACTGGTAAATTGAATGGATGGACCTCTCCTAAGGATGTGATCTTAAAAGTAGCGGGTATTCTTACTGTTAAGGGAGGTACCAATGCAATTGTAGAATATTTTGGTGAGGGAGCAACCAGCATGAGCTGTACAGGTAAAGGAACTATTTGTAACATGGGTGCTGAAATTGGCGCCACTACCTCCACTTTTGGTTATGACGAAAGTATGCGTCGTTATTTGGAGGCTACTGGCAGAAAAGAAGTAGCCGATGCCGCAGATCAGGTTAAAGCATATTTAACTGGCGATCCTGAGGTCTATGCGCAGCCTGAAAAGTATTTTGATCGTGTGATTGAGATCAACTTGAGCGAACTGGAGCCACACTTAAACGGCCCCTTCACTCCTGATCTGGCAACTCCAATTTCCCAGATGAAGGAGGTGGCTGCCAAAAACGGTTGGCCTACCAAAGTGGAAGTGGGTTTGATTGGAAGCTGTACTAACTCCTCCTATGAGGATATCAGTAGAGCAGTGAGCTTGGCAAAACAAGTTGCGCAGAAAGGTTTGAAGACAAAAGCTGAATTTACCATCACACCCGGTAGTGAGTTGGTTCGTTATACAATTGAGCGTGACGGATTCTTAGACACGTTCTCACAGATAGGAGCGCGTGTGTTCGCTAACGCATGTGGCCCTTGTATTGGTATGTGGGATCGCATGGGTGCGGAGAAGCAAGAACGCAACACCATTGTTCATTCTTTCAATCGCAATTTTGCAAAACGCGCTGACGGAAATCCCAATACGTTAGCCTTTGTGGCAAGTCCTGAGTTAGTTACCGCCTTGGCAATTGCCGGTGATCTTACTTTCAATCCAATTACTGATACACTAATAAATGAAAAGGGGGAGGCTGTTAAATTAGATCCTCCTACTGGTGATGAATTACCTCATAAAGGATTTGCAGTAGAGGATGCCGGTTATGAGGCACCGGCTGAAGATGGTAGCAAGGTGCAGGTGAATGTTAAAGAAGATAGCAAACGTCTACAATTATTATATCCTTTTGCGGCTTGGGAGGGTATTGATTTGAAAGGACTAAAATTGTTGATCAAGGCAAAAGGGAAGTGTACCACGGATCATATCTCCATGGCAGGCCCCTGGTTAAAATTCCGTGGCCATTTGGATAATATCAGTAACAATATGTTGATTGGTGCGGTTAATTATTTCAATGACAAAACTGACCTTGTTAAAAACCAGTTGACAGGAGCTTATGGACCAGTTCCATCCACACAACGCGATTATAAGGCTGCAAGTATTGGTTCAATTGTAGTGGGTGATGAAAATTATGGCGAAGGTTCTTCCCGTGAGCATGCTGCTATGGAGCCCCGTCATTTGGGCGTACGGGTAGTGCTTGTTAAATCATTTGCTCGTATTCACGAGACCAATCTGAAAAAGCAAGGTATGTTGGCGCTGACTTTTGCCAATAAGGATGATTACAATAAAATTCAGGAGGACGACAACATTGATATTGTTGGACTCACTGCGTTTATACCTGGAAAGCTCTTGGAAGTTATATTAAAACATAGCGACGGTACTGCTGAAACCATCCAGGCTAATCATTCATATAATGCGCAGCAAATTGAATGGTTCAAAGCGGGTGGTGCCTTGAATGTGATCAGAAAGCAATTTGCAAGCTGATTATTTTCCCCAGCGATAGGTGCTAATATCAAACCCGGCAAGATCTAATACCCGGTCAGTTACAGTGGCGGCTACTGCCTGAATGGTTGCTGGTTTGCTATAAAAAGAGGGGGTTGCTGGGCAAATAATGCCGCCTGCCAGCGTTACTGTTTCCATATTACGAATATGGATTAGGTTGTAGGGGGTATCACGCACCACACAAATCAATTTTCTTCTTTCTTTCAGGATCACATCGGCAGCTCGGGTTATTAAATCACTTGAAACTCCCGTGGCAATACGTCCTAAGGTTCCCATGGAGCAGGGGATAATGATCTGCGTATCGTACTGTCCTGATCCGGAGGCAAAGGGGGCAGAAAAATCGGTGGTGCTGTAAAATTTTACCGGATAATTTTTCCAGTTTTCATTCTCTAATTCGGTTTGCCAGACCTCCTTGGCGTTAACGGTCATAACCATTGCCAACTCAGACCACTGGTCTTTCAGGGTTAGCAACCTCTCCAAAAGACTGGATGCATAGATCGAGCCACTAGCTCCTGTTACACAGACTACTACTCTTTTCATGCTTTATATAACCAATTCTGGGCCAAGAGGTTCAGTATGTAAGTAAAAATTATTAATTAACCCTTAAATGACAAATTATTGAGAAAGATAACCGCCCTATCCATTTAATTCTACATAAATTCGACATGAATTTTCATAGGATAAGGTTTAATGGTTAATGGTTTTTGATTAGGGTCCCCCGATTTTCATCGGGGGTTCTTTTTTTAATCCTTTTTTGTGTTTTCGTTTCCAAGGTTTTTCAGGATCCAGTTTGTTTTCATGCTCCAAAGATGAAAAGTAGTATTGTCAGGACCGCCCCCGATACCATGATTTTTATTAGGGTAATAGAAACTATCAAAATGAATATTGGCCTTTACTAGCGCGGTAACCATTTGGGTGGCATTTTGGAAATGCACATTATCATCTGCTGTTCCATGCACCAGTAAATACTTGCCTTTAATTTTTTCAGCATGGTTGAGCGGGGAATTATCGTCATAACCTTTTGGATTCTCTTGCGGAGTGCGCATATATCTTTCTGTGTAGATATTGTCATAAAAGCGCCAGCTGGTTACGGGAGCTACAGCAACTGCGGCATGGAATACATCAGCTCCTTTTGTGATGGCAAGCGTACTCATAAATCCTCCATAACTCCAGCCCCAGTGTCCAATCTTGTTTTTGTCCACATAGGGCAACTTGCCTAATTCTCGCGCTGCATCAATCTGATCTTCTATTTCAAGCTTTCCTAATTGCAGGTATGTTTTTTTCTTGAACTCTTCGCCGCGGTAACCCGTTCCTGTATTATCTACGCTCACAACAATAAATCCTTTTTGTGCGAGTAATTGATGCCAAGTGCTCACCGCACCAAAACGATTGGCTACCTGTTGTGAACCCGGCCCTCCATAATTACAAAACAGCACAGGATATTTTATAGCGGTATCAAATCCTTCTGGTTTTAATATCCACCCATTCAGTGTATCGCCTTTACTATTGGGGATACGAATAAAGTCAGCATTGGCAAAGCCATATTCTTTCATTTTTTCCTGTAGCTTATCATTTGTTCCTAGCTGTGCTAGTAAGCGGGCGGAGATCCCTTTTTTCTTGTCAACCACCAACTGATATCGGCTTACTTGTTGCGGAGTGTTGATAGTAGAGTAGTAGAGGAAAAACTCACTGAAATTGTCATTGAAGACAGCACGACTCCATCCCTCGGTAGTGGTTAATGCCGTTGTGTTCTTTCCAGAAAAGTCAGTAACCATAATATTTCTGTCCATGGGTCGTGGTGCTGCTACTGTATAATAAACTCGTTTATTTTTTTCGTCAACACCATTAATCTCCGCAATTTCCTGTGTGCCCACTGTCAATTGTGATTTTATAGTGCCATCAAAGCTATAGAGATAAAGATGTCGGTATCCATTCATCTCACTGGTAAATAAAAATTGTTTGCCATCTTGCAAAAACCACCAGTCATCATTGATCTCAACAAAGTATTTATTTTTCTCTTCGTATACTAGCCGACTTTTGCCGGTGCCAGCTTCCGTGGCCAAGAGTTTCAAATGGTTCTGGTGTCTGTTCATCCAAAAAACAATCAAGGTGTTGTTGTCCAGTGTCCATTTAATTCTTGGAATGTAGATGTCGCCAGGTTCTGTTTCTGCTTTGACTTTATTTCCGGTTTTTACATCATATACATAGATCTCTACGGTTGAATTATCATCACCTGCTTTGGGATATTTATATCGATAATCTGAGTTGTGCGAATTATCATAGAAAGTCATGTTGAACTCCTTCACTTTTGACTCATCAAATCGGTAGTAAGCAAGATGTGTACCATCTTTATTCCAGGCATAGGCTTGTGAGAATTCAAACTCCTCTTCGTACACCCAATCGCAATTTCCGTTGATGATAAAATTCCATTTGCCATCGGTGGTTACTGCCTGGTATTGTCCATTGGCTATCTGGTAGAGGTAAAGATTATTCTCATGTACGTAGGATACATACTCTCCATTAGGGGAGAAAGAAGCATGAATGAATTTTGGATCGGTTTGCTCGGCTCCTTTCCCAAGTGGCCCGTTAAGTTTTATGAGTTGCGTATCGTTATTGACTACTTGCAAAAGATGCACAACTGACTTGGAGGATCTTCTGTAAATAGGCTC
>CAINBK010000006.1:0-2866 GCA_903846615.1 uncultured Bacteroidota bacterium | reverse complement strand
TGTTGAAAAAAGCATATAAATGCACCTTGTTGGGGACAATTTTGCGACATTTTTTTGCGAAAAAAACCCCCGAAAATCCGAAAAAAAAGCTGTGCATCGGTGTGCTTTAGTTAGCACTTCGCCAAAATGGTTACGCTAAAAACCTTTGTAACCTGTAACTTAATGGAAAATAAACATATGAAAACCTACCTCCTTATTTTCCTTGTAAGTGCTTTTAGCATTCTAAGTATTTCTTTTAGACCAACCACAGAAAACAAGACTATTAGTTTTAATGTTCGTGGCAATGGTAAAACCAACGTATCGCTTGGTGTTGGCTACCAAGTTGGATCTGGAGCCTGCTGCAGAGGCGTATCTAAAGAATCCACCGTTGGATTTCAAGGAAATGTTGGTGATGTACTTTACGATTCTAATACAAAAAGAGTAATCACAAAGGTCTATGCTGAAATGGAAGGAAAGACTATCGATCTTAGAGAATACTATTAATCGGTAGGATTTAGCTAAATCCATTTCTTTTTCTCTAAAGTCAACTTCTATGCAAACAACCCTAAAACTTGCATGCAGTCTTCTTATTGGCTGTATGAGCTTATTTGTAGAAGCCCAAGATCGTGATATTAGCAAACTATCGTCTGGAGGAAAGCTAAATCCTTTACAGGCCAATATGGATATTAGGCATTATACACTTTCGCTGTCTATTGATATTTCAAAAGAGTCTATCAACGGGTTTACGGATGTTGACGTACTTCTTGCAAAAACCACTGATACACTTTTACTAGATCTTATTAATCTCTATGAAGTATCGTCGATTGCTGTAAGTGGCAAGGAGCAGAAATTCAGTCATTTGGACAATAAGCTTTATATCTATTCGGATAAAGGATTTCAGCAAGGAAGAATTACTATTCGTGTTAATTATAGCGGTCAACCACCTGTAGCCGTAAAACCGCCTTGGTCTGGAGGCTTTACATGGACAAAAGACAGAAGCGGCAATCCTTGGATTGCCATCAATTGTCAAAAAGAAGGTGGCCGTGTTTATTTCCCTTGCAAAGATCATCCTAGTGACGAACCCAACGAAGGAGTAGATATGCATATTACAGTTCCCGATACATTAGTAGTATCAGGGCCTGGTTTATTGCAAAAAATAACTAAGCGTAAAAAAACAGCTACCTATCACTGGAAAACTAATTATACAATTAGTAACTATTGCGTTCTTTTCAATATTGGCAAGTTTAAAGTGATCCAAAAAGACTTTACAACTATCAATAATAACGTTGTACCGATTGTGTTCTATGTTTTAGACGAAGATGCAAAAGAAGCGGATAAGCTTATAGAGTTAAAAGCACGAGACACCCGAATTCTTGAAAAGTACTTTGGTGAATACCCTTGGGTTAAAGAAAAGATTGGTATTTGCGAGGTGCCTAATTCAGGGATGGAGCACCAAACAAATATTACGTTTCAAAATAAGTTTGTTTACACCCGAATTGGCAATAACGACTATTCCGATAATCTCTTCCATGAATACGCACATGAATGGTGGGCGAACAAGGTAACCAACAAAGATTGGGCACATATGTGGATTCAAGAAGGGATTGGAACATATTCAGAAGCGCTTGCCCATTATGAATTAGGAGGACAAGCCGCTTATGATAAAATAATTAGCGCGCACAGACGGTCTATTAAATACAAAAAGCCAATGGTGGGCGGAGAAGAGCTATCGGAAGATGAAACTTATGCATTTACGGATATCTATACAAAGGGTTCATTTTTTATGCATAGCCTACGATTTGTAATTGGTGACGAGGTTTTCTTACCTACCCTAAAAAAACTTGCAACAGATCCAGCCTATACGTACGATAGTTTCGTTACCACTAACGATGTTGAAGCGCTTTTCAGCAAGGCAGCTGGCAAAGACCTAAAGCCATTTTTTGATTTTTATATGCGAACCACCGATGTGCTGGACTTTAGCGTTAAAGAAAATGGCTATCAGCAATACACGATAAAACTTAATAATTTCTTTATGCCGCTACCACTTGAAATAACTACATCGAGCGGTAAAGACAGGCATTTGATTGGCAAAGAAGGAATCAAGATACAAAGTGCCACTCCCCCACTAGTTGATGCCAATGGATATTATTTGAAAAAGGTTACTATGCTCCCATGAGATATCTACAATACTTCTTACTTGTTATTATTGTATTAGGCACTTCCGCTAATTGCCATGCGGATAACTATCCAAGAAACTATTCACTCGATATTTTACATTACAAGTTTGAACTAACCCTATCAGATGCTACGGATGAAATAATTGGGAAAACATCGATTGTAGTTCTTTTTAATACCGATGATAGTAAACAGTTACGATTCGACTTAATTAACCGCTCTTCGGAATTAAAAAATAAGGGTATGTTGGTGGAAAGCGTGCTTTTTGAAAACAGTCCCGTTTCATTTAAACATGAAAAAAACGCACTTCTCATCGATCTTCCTCGATCTTTTGCGAAAAACACAATTGCAACTTTTTTAGTCACCTATCGCGGCGTACCTGCCGATGGACTTCGCATTGGAAATACCAGACATGGTGAAAGAAGCTTTTTTAACGAAAACTGGCCTAATCGAACAAGACATTGGCTGCCCACGGTAGATCATCCCTATGATAAAGCAACCAACGAGTTCGTCATTACAGCTCCCTCACACTATCAAGTAATATCGAACGGACTACTTGTCGAAGAATCGATTATTAACACAAATCAAAAGCTCACACACTGGAAACAATCCGTACCAATATCCTCATGGTTATACGTGCTGGGGGTGGCCAGATTCGCAGTACAGTATGTAGATGATTTTATGGGAAAGCAAATCCAAACTTGGGTATACC
>CAINBK010000005.1:0-1823 GCA_903846615.1 uncultured Bacteroidota bacterium | reverse complement strand
CTCTCCTATGCATTTGATCATGTACACCGTGTAATATTTCATGTAGGTGCTAATAATATTCGTTCACAAAAAGCGATGGAAAAACTAGGTGCAATTAAGGAGGGTGAAGAGGAAGTAGCTTATTATGGAGAAGCTACTCGGTTGAATTTTGTATACTTAATTGAATCACCTTTTAAGGGTTGATACTTCTACACGTGTTGGTGTTTCTAGTCCCGCTACAATTCCTTTAGAGCTTAAAGCAATTGCTTTTATAATTTGATTCATGTTCTTAAGATTAAGCGTACTTACTTCATCGCTGGCTTTATGATAATTAGGTTCATTATCCATTTTTGAAGTGGAGATTGTGTGTGCAGGCACACCTAATCTAGCTAAAGTAGCATTATCAGAACGATAAAATAGTTGTTGGGTGGGGTAGGGATCCGGATAAAAAGTAAAGTTTGTTCCAGTTAAGTTCTTTTGTAAAAGTTCTCCCATATTGGTTTTTTCAAAACCCGTAATAAATGCTGAATTCTTGCCCCATTTACTTTCGGTTCCTATCATTTCAATATTGAACATGGCTACCACTTGTGCAGGATCAAACTGCTTAGAAAAGTACGTAGCACCAAATCCACCCATTTCTTCTGCATTAAACGCTGCAAAAATTATTGTCCTTTCATTATTATTTAACTTCTTGAAATATTTTGCCAGCATAATCATAGCTGTTACTCCTGCTGCATCATCGTTAGCACCATTATAAATACTGTCATTGTCTTTCATGTTGCGACTACTAATTCCCAGATGATCAAAATGTCCGGAAAATATTACGTATTCGTTTGGTTTTGATTTGCCAGGAAGAATGCCCACTACGTTGGAAAGCAATACCTTTTCACCTTCTTGTGAAAGATCAAAGCTGTAGCTGGTGCGCTTGTTAGCATTGATTTTTTTTAACATCTGGAATGTTTGTAAATAACTTTCCTGCTCATTCCATTTTTTCAAACCAATTCTTTGAAACTCATCAGCAATAAAGGCAGCTGCTTTTTCATTGCCAGGGGTAAAGGCTCTCCGGCCTTCCATATTATCAGCAGCCAAAGCAGTTTCTATTCGGGTTGTTTCTTTTAAGCTGATTGCTTTTAGTCCTTTTTGAGAGAAGGTAACTGTACTAATAAAAAAGAGGGGCAATAGAAAAAACGGCTTCATTGAATTAATTATTTAAGTGAAGATAGGTGTCAAATTATTTCAGTGTTGTTCCTCACTGAACAATTCTCTTCGGTGCAATTGGAATTTTTATAACAGAAGGATAGGTTTTTGAATGATGAATAGTATTCTGTACAGTCGCCGCTTTTGATTCATTGTAGTTGGATCCGCCTGTGTTAAGGTTTCGTTCAAAGCGAGGGAAGTTACTACTGGAAATCTCAATGCGTATACGATGACCGGGAGCAAAGTAATTACTGGTTACCATCGGACTCATATTCACTTTGTACACCTTTCCTTTCTCCAGCCATACTTCTTTATCATATCCTTCTCGGTAACGCAGTCGTTGAATAGTCTCGTCAAGGTTATAGGCTTTGCCATCTGGATGAACATCAATTAGCTTTAATGTAATATCAGTATCTGCACCAGTAGACGAAACAAAAAGCGTGGACTCAATAAATCCAGTCACTTCTATTCCCTCTGTTAATGGCTCAGAGGTGTAGACCAATACGTCTTCACGTAATTCCACTTGCGACTGATCATAAGACCCCCCTTGTATAGCGTTACCTGTGCAGCATACATTTCCACCAACAGAGGGTACTGGATTCATGGGGTTATACGTGAATGTATCTGTCGCTTCTTTGATAGGTGAT
>CAINBK010000004.1:0-7799 GCA_903846615.1 uncultured Bacteroidota bacterium | reverse complement strand
TGATATTTCCTCTTCCAATTGGCAGTTGCCCAATTAAAACTCCTCCTTTCAGTTTTGGCTGAAGACGGCTGCCTACAAATCCAGCTAAGGGACCCTCCTGAAGAGTCTGTCCCACATTCCAACCTTTACCGTCTTTAATCGATTCAAAGATGGTTCCATCTGTTTTTAAGGAATAATAATAACCAGGATAACCAAATCCAAGCGGATGTGAAGCGTCTAGAGAGATGCGCCAGATTGAACCCGTTGTTATTGCACTTATTTCATCCCGCTCTCTGTTTTTAAAAAGACTAATTGAGTCTATTTTTTCTCCCGAGTTATCATCTTTTCGAATTGCTAAACCCAGGTCTAGTTTTGCAAGTTGAGCTGATGTTTCTCCAAGAACAATCAAACGCCCTCCCCCTTGAATCCATTTTTGGACTCCCTCAAAGGACTCTTTACTATCCAAAAACCGATAACGCCCCTCTGCCAATACCAATACATCAAATGCAGCAAGATCAGCACTTGAAAAAGAAGTCAAGTTTAACAAGGTCACCGGATAATTTAATTGCCGCTCGAAAAAATGCCAAACCTCTCCTACGCTCAAGCTATAAGTTCCCTCTCCACTCAACAGTGCAACGCGGGGTGCTCTCATGGCGTGGACTTTATCACTGCCAAAATCAGAACCCTGTTGTACAAGTCCTGAGGAAAGTGGAACTAAGTTTATAGATTGTTCATTTGCCCAAGCGCTGATCTTATCAAAGAACATATTACCCCATCTTTCGTTGGAGGTTTTTAAGATTAATACAGTCCCTGGATCAAATTTCTTTCCATCAGTCGTAAAACTATCCTCAGCATACCGCAGCTTTATACCAGCTTGGAGTAAACGTGCTGCAAATGATGCGGCGGCTGGACTGGTCCATGATAACGCATAACCGTATGTAGTAGTTGGTGTAGCCATGGAAGAAGGCTTCCAATTTGCTCCTTGCACAACTCTTTCTTTGGTTGCATAGGCATGCAATCCATATGCATAAGGTAAAGACCAAGCTGTAATATCATAGGTGGCAGAGTCCGCTAACTTGGTGCGGGGCTCAAATAATACTTGAACCAATGCCGCGTTGGCTTGTGCTGTATTAATTACAACATCAGCGGAAGTAACAGAGAATGTCTCTTCTTTTGCTGTAGCATAATTATACCCTTTAGCAGTAGCTGCAGCACCACTCTTATATTCAATACCATGCGCATCAAGCAATGTCAGCAACTTTTGCAAGTAAGCTTCCCTGCGTGCATCTGCTTTAATTACAAAAGATTTGTAACTACCCATTCCTTTGGTACGTGCATTTTCAAAGAAGGAAGCAAATTCCTGTACAAGTCGTTGTTGCTGACGAGCACTGACTTCGATTGTGCTCAAAGAGGTTGTTACATGATGCGTTAGTCTTGCATATAAAGTCAGTGTATCTCCATCTTCATTGACTATTCCTAATCCAGCCCGGATTCCACCTTGTTCATAGGTCATCCCAATAGAACCATTGTAAACAGGATATGTATCTCCATAGGATGGATAAAGTAAATCAAACCGCTCTCTTGTGAAATACAACCAACCATTTTGATCAAAATAGCGGGCATGATTGGCACCAATATCCTGCTGAAACTTTCGTTGCCAGGGTGTAATGATCTCATGATAAGGTTCTGCGGCTGGAGCAAAATAATAGGGTTCATTATAACCTTGCTCGTGCAAGTCCACATGCACATGTGGCATCCAACTACGATAAAGTTTAATTCGTTGCTGACTCTCGGTTTGTGTCAGCCAAGCCCAATCTCTGTTCAAATCGAAATAATAATGATTAGAACGACCCCCCGGCCAGGGTTCCTGATGTTCCCTAGAAAGCGGATTGGCATTGTATTTATTTCCAACAACAGACTGATACCAGTTCACATAGCGATCTCTTCCATCTGGATTCAAACAGGGGTCTATCAAAACAACTGTATTCGAGAGCCATACCCTGCAATCAGACCCCTCACGTAATAATTCATATATAGTAAGCATCGCTGCCTCCGTAGAAGAAGCTTCATTGCCATGTACATTATAACTCAACCAAACTATAGCGGGTAGCGTCTTAAGCTGCTCTGCTCCCATTACAACAGATCCACTGGTAAGTGCAAGATTTGTTTTTCTAATTTCTTCCAATCGACTCAGATTTTTTGCAGCTGAAATTGCTAAAAAAAGAAGAGGTCTGTTTTCCTGTGTTCTTCCATATTCCCTCAGTTGCACCTGATCGGGCAATGTAGCGGCTACATATTCCATGTAACGCTGGACCAAATGATGAGGTGTATGCCTACTCCCCAATGGGTAACCCAAAAAATCGGATGGCGATTTAAGCTGTGCCTGAGCAAGTCCAAAAAATAGCTGCAAAAGCAGTGTCCATAGAAAATACTTTTTCATAGAGAAAAATTAGACAAGCAAGTTAAGGTTTGTTTCGCTTTCCGTAGTTTAGCTTTTTAACGCTTACATATGAAAAAACAACTCTTTTTCTGTTTTGCAATAATCAGTTGGAAGCTAGGGGCAGGGCAAACCTTGCAGCAGGCAGGAATCAATCCTTTTGACTACAAAATCGAAAAGAAATTAATTGCCTCCAAAGGCGCTGTTGCTTCGGCTCATCCCCTGGCTAGCCTAGTTGGGGCCTCTATGCTTAAGCAAGGCGGTAACGCTTTTGATGCTGCCATTGCTACGCAGCTGGCCCTGGCGGTAGTATACCCCAATGCAGGAAACTTGGGTGGAGGAGGATTCTTAGTGGGTCAGTTGAGCAACGGAAAACAGGTTGCAATCGATTACAGAGAAAAAGCTCCTGCAGCTGCACACAGAGATCTCTACATCGAGCGTAATGGAGAGGCCAATACAGAAAAAAGCCAATTAGGTCATCTGGCTGCCGGAGTACCTGGCACTGTAGCTGGACTATTTGCAAGCTATCCCTTCGCCAAACTTTCTTTCGACAAACTCATTAATCCTGCTATTGAGTTAGCCATGATTGGATTCAAGATAACTGCTGCTGAGGCCAGAGGGCTAAATGCCATACAATCAGACTTAAAAAAATACAATACACGTAATCCTGTTTTTATAAAAGAAGAAGGATGGAAAGAGGGCGACACCTTACGTCAACCAGCATTAGCTGCCACATTAATGAGAATAAAAGAAAAAGGGAAAGCAGGATTTTACGAGGGAGAAACAGCCAAACTGATAGTCGATGAAATGAACCGCGGTAAAGGCATCATCACAATAGAGGATTTAAAAAAATACGAAGCTGTTACGCGAACTCCTCATCGCTTTGCTTACAAAGATTTTGTTATTGTGAGCATGCCCATGCCCAGCAGTGGCGGGCTTCTACTCAACCAAATGATGAAAATGGTTGAGGATAAAAATTTAAAATCAATGGGCTTTCATTCGCTTGCCTCCGTTCAACTCATGACAGAAGTAATGCGAAGAGCGTACGCAGATCGTGCCGAATATATGGGAGATGCGGATTTTTATCCTGTTCCAGTTAGAGACTTAGTAAGTCCTGCTTACATAAAAATGCGAATGAAAGATTATGATCCGCAAAAAGCAACAGACAGTAAACTAGTTAGTCCAGGCAAACCACTTCCAAAAGAAAGTGAAGAAACCACCCATCTTAGCGTACTTGATCAAGAGGGAAATGCAGTGGCAGTGACCACTACATTAAATAACTCCTACGGAAGCCGAACCGTGATTGGAGATGCCGGCTTTTTTATAAATGACGAAATGGACGACTTTAGTGTTCGTCCCGGCGTACCCAATATGTATGGTGCGCTTGGAGGGGAAGCCAATTCAATACAACCGGGCAAGCGAATGTTAAGCTCAATGACTCCAACTCTCGTTACCAAAAATGGAAAACCGTATATCGTTGTAGGAACGCCTGGTGGAACTACAATACCCAATCAAGTATTTCAAACCTTGATCAATATCTTGGAATTCGAACTCTCTGCTGAAGATGCAGTGTATAAACCAAAATTTCATCACCAATGGCTACCGGATGAATTAGTAACTGAGAAGGGATTCCCTGAAGAGGTTAAAACAAAAATGCAAGCCATGGGCTATCCATTGGGAAAGGAAAGAGGCGCAATTGGACGCACTGAATTAATCCGCGTTTTAGCTAACGGCAAATTGGAAGTAATCGCCGATAAAAGAGGCGATGATAGTGTAGCAGGCTTTTAAGCTTACTTCAGCTTGAATGATTCCAGGAATTTGGTATTGAAATCTCCGCTACGGAAGCGTTCGTCCTGCATTAGCTGTAAATGGAACGGGATAGTAGTTTTTACGCCTTCTATCACGTATTCACTCAAAGCACGGTACATGGTTTGGATGGCTTCTTGTCGAGTTTGTGCAACCGTAATCAGCTTTCCAATCATAGAATCGTAATAAGGCGGAATAACATAACCCGCATACACATGACTATCTACACGGACTCCATGGCCTCCCGGCTGGTGACAGACCGTAATCTTTCCTGGAGAAGGCCTGAAATCATTGTAAGGATCCTCAGCATTGATCCGGCACTCGATAGAATGCATCTGAGGAAAATAATCCTTTCCTGAAATTCGATGACCTGCTGCTATTAAAATTTGTTCTTTAATTAAATCGTAATTAATCACTTCCTCCGTTACACAATGCTCCACTTGAATACGAGTATTCATCTCCATGAAATAAAAGTTTCTGTGCTTGTCCACGAGAAACTCAATGGTACCGACACTCTCGTAATTGATGGCGGCCGCTGCTTTCTTAGCAGCCTCCCCCATCTTGTAGCGTAATTCATCCGTCATAAATGGAGAGGGCGACTCCTCCACTAATTTTTGGTGACGTCGTTGTATCGAACAATCCCGCTCACTCAGATGACAAACATTTCCATATTGGTCCCCTGCAACCTGAATTTCGATATGACGAGGTTCTTCCACAAACTTTTCCATGTAGATCCCGTCATTCTTAAAAGAAGCCAAGGCCTCCGCCTTAGCTGTATCGTAGGCTTTTTCCAACTCTGATTCTTCCCATACAATACGCATTCCTTTTCCCCCACCACCCGCAGTGGCTTTCAAAATAACAGGATAGCTCATTTCGCGAGCTAAACCTTTTGCCTCTTCCACGCTTTGTAATAAGCCTTCTCCACCAGGAACAACTGGTACCCCAGCTTTGATCATGGTTTCCTTGGCAGTGATCTTATCCCCCATGGCATTGATCATTTCTGGTGTGGGTCCTATGAACTTAATTCCATGCTCATTACAAATTCTTGCAAAGCGGGAATTCTCAGCTAAAAAACCATAACCAGGATGAACAGCATCCGCATTGGTTATTTCCACTGCAGACATGATATTGGCGATATTCAGATAGGATTCACTACTCTGCGGTTTTCCGATACAGACAGCTTCATCAGCAAATTTTACATGTAAACTATCACGATCCGCTGTGGAATAGACTGCAACCGTTTTGATACCCATCTCCCGTGCCGTCCGTATTACTCGCAAGGCAATCTCGCCTCTATTGGCAATGAGGATTTTCTTAAACATTGGCTAGTTCGTTTTAATAAATCAGGCAGGTTCAACCATGAATAAAGGCTGATCGTACTCAACTGGTGAGGCATCATCAACCAATACTTTCACCACGCGACCTTTTATTTCACTTTCGATTTCGTTGAAGAGTTTCATGGCTTCAATGATACATACCACACTACCCGGAGTAATTTCTGTCCCTACATCCACTAAATTGGGTTTATCGGGAGAAGACTTACGGTAAAAAGTACCAATCATGGGACTTTTTATGGTAATTAAATTGTCGGTAGAAGCAGCAGGCTTTGGCTTTTCCGTAGCAGGTGCTGCGGCAGTTGCAGCAGCGACCGGAGCAGCAGGTGCCGACATAGGAACTGCTTGAATTGGGGCTCCAGCATTAACAACCTGAGTTATCTTATCCTCTTTTTGCTTGACTGTAACTTTAAAATCTTTTTGCTCAATGGTAACTTCTCCAATGTTGGATTTGTTGACCATCTTGATCAACTCCTGAATCTGTTTAAAATCCATGTTTTTCAAGTTTAATTTGGTTTAGATGAACCCGGATTGGGGTGCTAAGGTAAGAACTGCTCATTCAGAAACGCGGTAATTTAGGCTCTTTTTTATCATTTTTTGGTCAAAAAAAGCCGAAAAAGGCAAAAAAAAGCCCGATTTCGCTAAAAACCGGGCTAAATACTTAAAGATTCTTATTAAGCCTCCTTCACTCGTTCCACGTAGTCTCCAGTCTTAGTGTTCACCCGAATCAGTTCACCTTCATTTACAAAAAGAGGAACATTGACCTTGGCACCAGTTTCCACCGTTGCAGGCTTTAAGGTACGGGTGGCTGTATCGCCTTTTAATCCAGGCTCAGTGTAAGTTACCAGCAATACAATTTTATCAGGTAGTTCCACAGACATGGGGGCTTCTGTTTCTGTATTAAAAAGGACACTAACCTCCTGCCCTTCTTTTAAGAACTGAGGAGCATCTACTAATGAATCCTGGACTGCTACTTGTTCAAAAGTTTCATTATCCATGAAATTATAACCCGTATCGTCCTTGTATAAATATTGATAAGCTTTTCGTTCTACACGAACTGGAAAAATGGTATCTCCGGAATTCCAAGTTTTTTCGATGGTGCGGCTATTATCGATTCCTTTGAGTTTTGCCCAAACCTTGGCCGCTGCGCGTGCAGTTTTGTTTTCACCAAACTCTACTACTGAATAAAGACTTCCGTCTAACTTGATAATAAGTCCGCGGCTGATGTCTGCTGTATTTGCCATTACAAAATTTTTGAGGTCGCGAAGATACAACCTGACTCCCTGACCACAAAACTGCTACCTTTGCCGAAATTTTTCACTATGAAAATTACAGTTGTAGGAGCAGGAGCAGTGGGTGCCACCTGCGCCGATAATATCGCTAGAAAAGAACTCTGTCAGGAGCTTGTTTTATTAGACATTAAAGAAGGAATTGCCGAGGGTAAGGCACAGGATATGATGCAAACGGCAACCTTACTGGGCTTTGACACGCGTATAGTGGGGAGCACAAATGATTATGCAAAAACAGCAGGTAGTGATGTAGTGGTAATCACCTCAGGCTTGCCTCGTAAGCCCGGCATGACCAGAGAGGAATTGATTGGCGTAAATGCAGGTATCGTAAAAGGAGTTTGCAAAAACATACTGCAATACTCTCCCAACGCCATTATCATTGTAGTGAGTAACCCTATGGACACCATGACGTATCTGGCGCTTCAAGCTACGGGTCTACCCAATAATCGAATTATTGGTATGGGTGGAACTCTGGACAGCAGCCGTTTTAAATACCAACTCAGCCAACACTTGAATTGCAGTCCATCTGACCTCAATGCGGTAGTAGTTGGCGGACATGGTGATACGACCATGATCCCATTAATTAGAATGGCTACCTGGAACAGCGTACCTGTTACTCAATTTTTAAATCAGGAACAACAGGATAAAATTGTAAAAGATACTATGGTGGGTGGCGCCACTTTAACTGCGTTGATTGGAACCTCCGCTTGGTATGCGCCAGGAGCCGCTGCAGCTGCATTGGTGGAATCAATTGTCAGAGACGAAAAGAAATTATTTACCTGCTGTGTTTCTTTAACTGGAGAATACAAGCAAAATGACATTTGCTTGGGAGTTCCTGTAATTATCGGAAAGAATGGTTGGGAAAAAATTATAGACTTTCAATTGAATGAAACAGAGCAGGCAACTTTTGATAAAAGCGCAGCAGCTGTTCGTAGTATGAATGAGGTGCTTAAG
>CAINBK010000003.1:0-3278 GCA_903846615.1 uncultured Bacteroidota bacterium | reverse complement strand
GCTACAAATTCAGCTGGACGACCATTTTGCTCATCCTTTTCCATACGAGCTATGGATGCAGTCATTTTTTTGTAATAAGGAGAATTGGTATTTTGAGCTTTTTCAGCAAATTTGCGTGCTGCAGTAAAGTCTGTTTTTGTGTCGCCAGGCAGTACAGTACAACATTGAATACCAAAAGGTTTTACTTCTAAACTTAATGCTTTCATAAAAGTGAGAAGAGCTGATTTGCTAGCGGAATATAAAGTTTGAAAAGGGATAGGGATTACTCCAGCTACTGAAGAAACTGCAATCACTTTACCATAACTGCTGATGCAGCGGCTGCTAGTACTGAACTCGCTACTAAAACAAGATCAGTGGCTGCTGAATTAGATAAAGTAAAGAATGCTTATACCGCTGCTGCTGATTCAGTAGGTGCTTTCAATAATGCTACTGAGGGTGCTCGTCATTTCCATGAGCAAATTCAAGTGTTGACTAAGAATCTTTCTTCACTCAATACTATTTACGAATTGGAATTGGCTGAAAGCAACAATCACCTGAAGGCCTTGAACAAGTTCTATGGAAAATTAGCTGAAGCTTCTGATGCCATGAGCAGCAGTACGGACGATGCGAAGCGTGTTCAGGAGCAAATTGGTGCTTTGGCGCAAAACCTCGGTCGATTGAACAATATTTATGGCAGCATGCTTACAGCAATGCAAGGTCGCCAGTAAGAAAACAGGATTAACCCATTCCTAACCAATTAAAGTTGCGCTTACATGGCATTACCTAAGGAACCACGGCAGAAGATGATCAATATCATGTATCTGGTATTGACCGCGCTGCTGGCTATCAATATATCTGCTGAGATTCTGAACGCGTTCAAAACAATCAACGAAAGCTTGGAAAAAACCAATGCGGCCGTTAACGCTTCTACCTCTCAGATTATCGCTTCTCTTGCTCAAAAATTAAATGATCCTGCTACCCGCGATCGCGCTGCTATTTGGAAGCCCAAAGCTGATGAGGTTGCCGGATATGCAAAAGAAACCTACGACTATATCGAATCCCTGAAAAAAGAAATCATTGCGGCTTCTACTTCAGGTGATCAATTAAAAGAAGACGATCAAAACTCTACAACGCGTATCCTGGTGAAAGAAGGAAAAGGAAAGCAGTTGTTGGAAATGCTCAAGAAATACAAGGGCAGTGTACTGGGAACTGATTCACTAATTAATAATTCATTTGCTAACAATTTTGCAGTGAACCTGGATCCCCCAAAATCACAGAACTCTAATAAAAAGACTTGGGAAGAAGCTTATTTCTATATGTCTCCTACCGTGGG
Source organism: uncultured Bacteroidota bacterium (assembly GCA_903846615.1). GTDB lineage: Bacteria > Bacteroidota > Bacteroidia > Chitinophagales > Chitinophagaceae > JJ008. The sequence goes on along the minus strand of CAINBK010000003.1, from coordinate 1,966 downwards.
GGCGCTGAGTATTTTGAGTAAGTTTCAGAATGACGTTCGTACTTCAGAAAATAAAGTAGTAACCTTCTGCCATGAGCAGGTGGGTAAAGTGGAAGTAGTGTTTGACTCTTACGCAGCAATCGTAGGCCAGAATTCTAACTACTTGATGCCTGGTCAGAAAATTGAAATCAAGGCAGGTATCGGTGCTTTTAGTAAAGAAGCAAAACCTACTATTACTATCGGTGGTGCTGTAGTACCTATCGGAGAAGAAGGATTTGCCTTGAAAGAATTAGATGCGGGTTCTGTAGGACCTCACACGATTCCTGTAACGATTTCTTATACCAATCAAAATACGGGACAGCAAGAGCGTAAAGAAGTGAAAGTGGAATACATGGTTGGTCAATCCAATGCCTCTGTTGGTTTGGATAAGATGAACGTGCTTTATATCGGGGTACCTAACCCTGTGACCGTAGCGGCTAGTGGTGGTGGTGATGACCGCGTGAAAGTGAGTATTGCAGGTGGCGGTGGTTCATTGGTGAAGAAAGGTCCCGGTAAGTATGATGCTTTTGTAAATAGTGTTACAGACGAGTGTAAGATCAATATCGATATTGATGGTAAAGTTTCTTCTTTCAATTTCCGTGTTCGTACTATTCCTGAAGCACAAGCTTTCATCGGTGGTCAGCCCAGCGGTGCTAACATCAATGCCGGTTCATTCCGCGCACAGGGTGGTGTAGGTGCTGGTATCAAAAATTTCCCCTTTGAACTGGAGTACGATGTAATCAGTTTTACGTTTACCTGTGATACTGATGATGATATTGTTTCCATTCCTAACCAAGGTGCTGCATTTTCCTCGCAGGTACGTACAGCAATTAATCAATACGTACAGCCTGGTCGTATGGTCACTGTTGATGACATTCGTGTAAAAGGTCCAGATGGTCGCACTAACAAAGCGCCTTCGCTGGTTTACTATATCAAATAATTGAATTATGAATTTGAAATCATTATCCTGGATCGTTTGTACAGCATCGTTGTTGATGGCTGTGGAAGCCAGTGCACAGCGTACGCCGCGTCGTCGTGCGGGTGCTCCTGCTCCTGCTACCACACAGCCTGAGGTTACGCCTACGCCTGTGCCCTCACAGGACACGACACCTGCGCAACCGATAAATATCTACGCGAACATGCCGTTCGAATATGATACGGCTACGGCTGATAATTCTATCCGTCGTTCGCTCCGTCAGGATAATGCTTATGACAAGAGTAATCTGACACAACGCACACCGCTCCCTTATGAGCATCTGCGTTGGGATGATGCATTCTATGCCGAAAAGGTATGGCGTGAGTTGGATCTGCGTGAAAAAATGAATAAGACTTTTGTGTATGAGTCCAATGAGGATAACGGGAGTCAGATCTTTGTGAACATGTTGATGCGTTCTGTTTTAACAGGCGAGGTCACTGCTTTCTCTGATGATCGTTTTACCACGCCGCTTACTACTAGTGCTGTACAGCAGTTGGTGGCGGGTAGCTTGGATACGGTTCCTAAATATGATATCAAGCAAATCGATAAGGTGATTGGATATGTGGTAACTCGCAAATCCTTTGATCCTAAAGAAATCAATAAGATCCGCTTAAAGGAAGAGTGGGTATTTGATCGGGAGACCAGCCGGATGCATGTTCGTATTCTGGGTATTGGCCTCCTCAAAACAGAGTATTTCCCTAACACCACTAAAGAGCGCGGTACCTCATCCTTGTTCTGGATATTTTATCCTGATCTGCGTCCAGCACTGGCTAAATCAGAGGTATACAATCCAAAGAACATGGGTCAGAACAGAATGACTTGGGAAGAACTATTTGAAAGCCGTATGTTCAGCAGCTACATTGTAAAGTCCTCCCTGGACAACCCACAAAACAAATTGATCCGTAACTATATCAAGGATCCCATTCTGCAATTGCTGGAAGGTGAGAATATCAAAGAGAAGATCTTCAATTT
>CAINBK010000002.1:0-3798 GCA_903846615.1 uncultured Bacteroidota bacterium | reverse complement strand
GCTGATCTATTACCTCGCTTTCATGATGTAACGAGCGGAGAAATATTAATTGATGGGCGCAATATAAAATCATTCACCCTGTCTTCCCTACGTAAGCAAATGAGTATTGTTACCCAGGAGCCGATTCTCTTTAATGATACCATTGCCGGCAATATCGCTATGGGTGATAGTTCCGCAGACGCAAAGGCCATCGAACAAGCCGCGCGTATTGCCAATGCACACAATTTTATTTTGCAAAAAGAAGAAGGATACGCTGCCAATATTGGAGATCGTGGTGCCAAATTAAGTGGGGGCGAACGTCAGCGTGTTACCATTGCCCGCGCCCTTGTAAAAAATCCTGCCATTCTGATCTTGGACGAAGCTACCTCTTCCCTCGATACCGAGAGTGAACGTTTAGTACAGGAAGCCATCAACAATATGATGCAACAAAGAACCAGTCTTGTAATTGCACACCGTCTATCCACCATTCGACATGCAGATGAAATTCTGGTGTTACAGCAGGGAAAAATTGTAGAGAGAGGCCGTCACGAAGAATTGATTGCACGCAACGGTTTCTATAAAAAACTGGTGGATCTCCAGGAAGTGCGTTAAACTATTTGCTCAACGAAGCGCCTCACGCGCAATCACTAATTTTTGAATTTCACTAGTGCCCTCCCCAATGGTGCAGAGTTTAGCATCGCGGTAAAACTTCTCCACCGGAAAATCTTTAGTATACCCATAGCCGCCAAAAATTTGTACCGCATCAGTGGCTACGCGAACTGCTACTTCACTGGCGTAGTATTTGGCCATCGCCGCTTCTTGTGTCATGGGCAAATGCTGCTCCTTTTTAAAACAGGCTTGCTGAATCAATAGATCAGCGGCTTCAATCTCAGTTGCCATGTCGGCCAGCTTGAATGAAATTCCCTGAAAATGCGAAATGGGTTTATCAAATTGCTGGCGCTCCTGTGCATATTTCTTGGCCGCTTCATAGGCGCCTTTGGCAATTCCAATGGATAGCGCTGCAATAGAGATTCTTCCTCCATCTAATATTTTCATAGCTTGTTTAAAGCCCTCTCCCACTTCTCCCAATCGATGCGAATCGGGGATTATACAGTTATCAAAGATCAACTCGGCCGTTTCACTGGCCCGCATCCCTAATTTATTTTCTTTTTTTCCTGCAGTAAAACCAGCTGTGCCACGCGGTACCACAAATGCAGTGGCATTATTTTTTGCACGGGGCTCTCCGGTTCGGCATAACACCACGGCAATATCGCCAGAGATACCATGTGTGATCCAATTTTTAGTGCCATTCAAGACCCAATTCCCATCTTTATTTTTTGTAGCCGTGCATTGCATATTGCCTGCATCACTTCCAGTGTTAGCCTCTGTTAAACCCCAGGCCCCAATCCATTGTCCAGTGGCCAGCAAGGGAAGCCATTTCTTTTTTTGTTCGTCATTACCAAAATAAAGAATGTGTCCGGTGCAAAGCGAATTATGGGCAGCCACACTCAGTCCTACAGATCCACAGACTTTTGCAATTTCTTCAATGGCCACTTTGTATTCAAAATAAGAAAGTCCCGCTCCCCCATATTCTTCGGGAACCAAGATCCCCATCAAACCTAATTTTCCTAATTCTTGTAAGGTTTGTTTTGGAAAAAACTGCTGTTCGTCCCATTCCATCACATGCGGTGCAATTTGTGACAATGCAAACTCACGGGCTGCTGAAGCTACCTGCTGCGTCAAATCCTGCATTTCAAAATTCATACAATTTCAATTTTTTAAAAAAGATGCCACCCTGCATAGAGTGGCATCCGTTATCATATACAAAAGCAATTGTCAGAGGCCAATGCAATATAAGAAGGAATCCTAAAAACTAACAACTGTTAGCAATAATTAATCTTTTATCAGGGTAGTTCCAACACCATGCCGTCAAACGAGAGGTGGATATGTGGCGGCAGTTCTGCTTCTACCTCAGCATGTTTTCCTAATTGGTGGGAAATATGCGTCAAATATCCGCGGGGTATATGTAGTTGGTCGATCAGCAAGAGAGCCTGCTCCAGGGTAAAATGAGAAAGATGATCCTGTTTCCGTAGCGCATTCAAAACCAATATTTCACTTCCTATGATTTTTTGCTGTTGGTCGGGTTCGATCCGATTGGCATCTGTGATATAGGTAAAGGCTCCAAAACGAAAGCCTAAAACAGGCATGCGGTGATGCCAAACCTGTATCGGTTGAACAGGGATATCTCCTACTAGAAAGGGTTCTTCCGTAATGGTATTCAAATTGAGCTCTGGAATTCCAGGATAACGCGTATCGGAAAATGCATAATAAAAATCACGGCGCAAGGCTTCCTCAGTGAGTGAATCCGCATAAATATCCATATGCCTTTTGCTGAAATAATTAAAGGCCCGGATATCGTCCAGTCCTGCCATATGATCTTTGTGCGGATGTGTAAACACAACCGCATCCAATTTTTTAACCTGCTGTCGCAACATTTGGTAACGAAAATCTGGACCCGTATCAACCACTAGTCTAGTGGTAGCGGACTCCACCATAATGCTGGAACGAAGTCTTTTGTCCTTGGTATCAGTGGAGTGACAAACCGGGCAGTCACAACCAATCATAGGAACACCTCCGCTGGTTCCGGTACCTAAAAACGTGATCCGTAACGGAGGGCATTTCATGAAGTAAAATTATTCAGACTTCTCCGCACTTTCAACACGAGAAAGCACCTCTTGGTGTAAGCGGGCAGATTCCTCAGATAAATGCCCCGGATCAATTTGAAGTTGCGGAATTAAATCAATCAGCGTGTTGATACGTCCTTCAGTAGCCAAGAACTTATTAAGAACAACCACTTTTTTAGATTCCAGAATACAATACCCACTTTGAAAAGTACCTCGCTCATAGCGCAGCACATAACCGGCCTGTTCTGGGATGGCCTCCAATTTATCAAGAGTTGTTTGCGTGTATTTCATAGTTGAACTGCGAATGTACCATTCAAATTCCTACTGGCAAACTGCTATCGGGATTGTAATGTAATGACTGGAATAATCATTTCCTCCAAACTGACACCCCCATGTTGAAAGGTGTTTCGATAATAGTTGGCGTAATGATTATAATTATTCGGGTAACACAAAAACAAATCGCCTTTCGCAAATATGTAAGAGGAATTGATAGTTGGGGAAGGAAGTCCTGCCTGGCGCGGATCTCGGAAGGCCAGTACATCACGGGGTTCATATTGCAAATTACGACCATGTTTATAACGAAGATTGGTAGTCGTTTGCTTATCTCCAATGACACGCGCTGGGGTTTTAACGCGTACGCTACCATGATCGGTAGCTAACACCAAGGTGAGCGGCTTATCCGCTACGCGTCGGAGTGCCTGATGTAAAGGAGAATGTTCGAACCAGGAACGGGTAACACTTCGATAACTTTTTTCATCGCCGGCCAATTCTTTGAGCACTTCCATCTCTGTGCGCGCATGGCTGAGAATGTCCACAAAATTGTAAACAATCACATTAAGGTCATTCCCCATCAGGTTATGAATCTGCTGTTGTAATTCCTGGCCGGATTGATTATTCAGCACTTTGGTGTAAGAAAAGCGAATATCTCCCAATCCTGCATCTTTCAGCTGTGCACGGAGTAATTCCTCTTCATGTAAATTTTTACCCCCCTCTTCTTCATCGTTCTTCCAAAAAGCGGGAAATTTTTTTTCAATTTCAGTAGGAAGTAACCCAGCGAACATGGAATTACGGGCATACTGTGTTGCGGTTGGTAAAATACTATAAAAACTATCCTCTTCAGTCAATCGAAAACTGG
>CAINBK010000001.1:0-3348 GCA_903846615.1 uncultured Bacteroidota bacterium | reverse complement strand
TTTTTCCATACTGGCGCTTATCAGGATCAAATTAGTGGATATGGCGGTATCAAACATTGCCTGATCCCCTCACCGAAACATGTGATAGTAGGTTATGACAAGCATGGTAAGTTGACTGACTGGGTGTATGCAAAGCAACAAACGGCTCAAAGTATGTTGAAAATTTTAGGGTATTAAGCTATTCAATATGAAAAAAACCTACCTGCTTTGCTTGGTAATTTTATTTCCTATTTTCTTGTTTGCTCAGTCTACAGTTTCTCTGCAGCTTCCTGCTGGATTCTCTGCGCAGGCTGTTGCATTAAACCAGGGCCGGGTTCGTCATATTGCCATCGCTCCCAACGGCACACTCTTTTTGAAATTAGAGCGTTTACGCAATGGAGCAGGGATTGTGCGTTTACGCGATCTTGATCAGGATGGAGTGTATGAGGACAGTCTTTTATTTGGGAATTACATTGGAACGGGGATTTCTTTAAAAGGTAACTTTCTTTATGCTTCTTCGAATAATGCTATTTTTCGTTACTCGCTAGATGTATCGTACGAACCGATTCAGCCTGAAAAGCCTGAACGAATAGTGTATGGTTTAGTCGACAAAGGTCAACATGCGTCTAAGTCAATTACGTTAGACAATGCCGGCAATATTTACGTCAACATTGGGGCGCCTTCTAATATATGTCAAGTTGAGGATCGCAAAGCTGGTTCACCCGGCCGCATGCCTTGTCCTATTTTAGATTCAGCAGGCGGTATCTGGAAATTTTCTTCATCAGTGTTGGATCAAACGTACGGGCAAGGTACACGCTATGCAACGGGGCTTAGAAATGTGGTTGGTTTAGACTGGAACAGCGAAGTGAATGATTTATATGTTACAGTTCACGGACGTGATTTACTATTTCAACATTTTCCTCAGCTTTATGATGCTAGAGCAGGCGCTGAATTACCAGCGGAAACTTTTTATCGATTAAAGAAAGGACAGGATGCTGGATGGCCATATGTTTATTGGGATCAATTCAAAAAGAAGAAAATTTTATCACCGGAATTTGGAGGTGATGGAGTTAAAGAAGGGGCACCACAAGCGATAGAGCCGCTAATAGACTTCCCTGGTCATCTTGCTCCTAATGCACTTTTATTTTATACAGGCTCACAATTTCCTAAGCGTTATAAAAATGGAGCTTTCATAGCTTTTCATGGAAGCTGGAATCGAAATCCTGAGTTTCAAGAGGGCTTTTATATTGTTTTTGTGCCTATGAAAAATGGTATTCCTACAGGTGAGTGGGAAATATTCGCAGATGGATTTAAAGGAAAGGACAAAATAATGAGTCCAAGGGAGGCGCAGCACAGACCCTGTGGTCTTGCACAAGCCCCTGATGGTTCCTTACTAGTAAGTGATGATGTTCGTGGCTGGGTATGGAAAATTAAGTACTTGCAAAAATGAAAATATGTTGCGTGGTATTCTAGCTATTCAGTTTTTCTTACTCTTTTCATTTATTTCATTTAGTCAGGGAAATCCCTCAACTAAGTTAACTCCTGGAGCTAAGGTATACCAGCAGTATTGCATGTCCTGTCATCAAGCAGATGGTGGAGGGGTCCCCCGTATGACACCTCCTTTAGTAAATACTGAATATGTGACGGGTGACAAGAAAAGGCTAATTTCTATTTTATTAAAAGGGCTTAATGAGCCAATTATTGTAAATGATGAAGAGTATTATAATCCTATGGCCTCTTTTTCTTTTTTGTCAGATCAACAAATTGCTGCTGTACTAACTTTTATTCGTACACAATTTGATAATAAATCAACATCGGTTTCGGTCCAGGAGGTTTCCTTGGTAAGAAAGCAGGTTGCTGTAAAAAAATAACCCCTCGTAGAAACGAGGGGCGGTAAACCAAAACCAACTGCTTATGAGAAAGAGATTCTTTATTAAATAGACACTTAATAGACGTTTTTGGTTTAAAATAATTTCGTAAAATCTCCTATTAAATTGTGAAAGTTCTCTTAAAGCCGTTCTGAGGAATTATCCTGATATGTCTCTTGTTTTTTTTATCTTTGCCAATCTAAAATCAAATACATGTACCCTGCAGAAATAGTCATTCCAATGAAGGAAGAATTAACAGAAAATGGCTTTACGGAGTTGTTGTCTGCTACTGCCGTGAACGAACAACTGGCAAAAGAAGGAACTACACTTGTTATGATCAATTCTGTTTGTGGTTGTTCGGCTGGAACTGCTCGTCCCGGTGTGTTAATGGCTGTTGCAAACAGTGGGACCCCCCCTGATTTTTTAACTACAAGTTTTGCTGGATTTGACATCGAAGCTGTTAAAACTGTTCGCGAGCATTTACTTCCATACCCACCTTCATCACCTGCTATTGCACTTTTTAAGAATGGACAGTTAGTGCACTATATTGAGCGTCACATGATCGAGGGGCGTTCTGCACAAGCTATTGCCGAAAATCTTATTGCTTCTTTTCAGCAACATTGTAATTAAAGAAATATGTATCCAAACCTCTATTACGCCTTCAAGGATTTAATGGGGGTTGACCTGCCCTTTCTTCGTTTTTTTAACACATTTGGTTTTTTTGTTGCTTTAGCTTTTGGGGCTGCAGCCACATCACTCTCTTATGAATTAAGGCAAAAAAGCAAACAAGGCCTTTTTCGCCCAGAGGAAACTACTATTTTAGTTGGTGAACCTGCCAGTTTGCAAGACTTAATCTTCAATTTTATTTTGGGCTTTCTTCTAGGGTTTAAATTACTTGCCCTTTTTTTATTAGACAGTGATCAGATTGTAGACCCTCCAAGTTTCATCTTTTCTACCGATGGAAATTTACCAATGGGTGTTTTGGTGGGCCTGTTTTTTGTGATTATCAAATGGCGTGAAAAAGAAAAGCAGAAGTTAGCAAAACCAGAAAAGAGGATCATTCGAATTTGGCCAGAGGATCGAGTAGGGGATATAACACTTTTGGCTTTAGTATTTGGATTAGCTGGTGCCAAGTTGTTTGACATATTTGAAAATTGGGCAGACTTTTTAAAGCGTCCAGGTGACTATTTGTTTTCCCCAGCGGGCTTAACAATGTATGGAGGACTTATCTGCGCAGCCATTGCAATTGCAGTATATGCAAAGCGCCATAAAATTGGTTTTTTAAACCTGAGTGATGCGATTGCTCCTGGACTTATGCTTGCATACGGTATAGGAAGAATGGGGTGTCAGCTTGCTGGAGATGGAGACTGGGGTGTTGTGAGCGAGCTTGCTTCAAAGCCTTTTTTCCTTCCGGATTGGGCCTGGTCTTATAACTATCCGAATAATGTAATTGAAGCAGGCGTTCCAATCCAAGGCTGTTCAGGCCCTTACTGTAATGTTT